>NZ_CEYEMI010000002.1:0-51910 GCF_982810325.1 Paraperlucidibaca sp. | reverse complement strand
AGAGCCTAAAAAAGAGCCTGTGCCTGAGCCAAAGACTGAAACTAAACCTGCGCAGAAGCCAGACGCAACGCCAAAAGCTAAAACTGATCCAGAGCCTAAGCCCGCGCCTGATAAAAAGCTTGAGAAAAGTCCAGACCCCGCCGCTGAAACAAAACGCGTCATGGATGAGGCCAAACGAATTGCCGATGCCGCGCAAGCCAAGCAAGAGGCAGACATACGTCGTAAGCAGCAGGAAGTGCTTGCCCAGCAAATGCAGTCCGAAATTGATGACCTAGCCAACTCAGCGACCAATGCCGCCCTAGCTAAACAACAAGCGGCGCAGTTGCGAGAGTTCACACTAGCCATTAACCGTAAAATTAAAAGTCAGTGGCGCCGCCCACCGCAAGTAAGCGGACAGCTCAGCACACTGATGCGCATCACGCTAATTCCGGGCGGCGAAGTCACGTCGGTTATCGTCACCAAAAGCAGCGGCAATGAAGCCTTCGACGCCAGCGTTAAAGATGCTGTTTTACGCGCCAGTCCGCTTCCGGTTCCTGCCGATGCAGCTGTGTTTCGTGATAACTTCCGTATATTCTCGCTGAACTATACTACTGAGGAGTAACTTATGGTGTTGCGTCACACTTGGCTCGGTCTATGCTTGCTGCTGGTCTCAAGCTTAGTCCAAGCGGCTCTGACCATTGAAATCACTCAGCGCTTAGATGACGCATTGCCCATCGCCGTCGTACCTTTTGGCGGCATATCCGCAGGCGATAACACCGGAAACATCATTCGAGCCGACTTAGATCGTAGCGGTCGTTTTCGCTCGCTCGACACCGCGGCCCTGCCCGATCGGCCCAGTAGCAGCGCTGAAATGCTACCTGGCGTTTGGCAAAATGTGGCAGCCGACTTAGTTGTTATTGGTCAAGCCAGTAAAACCGCCGATGGCCGCTACTCATTCCGCTATGAGCTATTGAAAAAAGGTGGCCTTGAGCGCGTTTTAGGCGAAACCTTTACTGTTGATGCCAGCCGCTGGCGTGATGCCGCGCACTACATTAGCGATCGCATTTATAAGCAAGTTACCGGTGAGCCGGGCGTATTTTCGACAAAAATTCTTTATGTGAACCAATACAAGCGTGACGGCAAGCGCCGCTATCGTCTTGAGCTTTCTGATATCGACGGCGAGCGTCAAATCACCTTGCTCGACTCTGTTGAGCCGATTTTGTCGCCAACATGGTCGCCAAGCGCTCGCCAAGTTGCCTATGTCTCTTTCGAAAGCCGTAAGCCGGCCATTTTTGTGCAAAACCTAGCCACTCGTCAGCGCACTAAGCTCACCGACTTTGCTGGCCTTAATGGCGCCCCAGCATGGTCGCCCGATGGTAAATCGATGGCACTGACATTATCTCGTGATGGCAATCCAGAAATTTACCTAATGGATCTCACCACCAACGCACTGAAGCGCTTAACGAATAACCCCGCCATCGACACTGAGCCACGCTGGAGCAATGACGGAAAATCACTCATTTTCACTTCTGATCGCAGTGGCGGCCCACAAATTTATCGTCTCAATATCGCCAATGGTGAAACCAAACGCCTCACCTTTAGCGGCAACTTCAATGCCCGCGGCGACATCAGCCCTAATGGCCGCTACCTGTCCGTCGTCCACCAAACTGGCGGCAGCACTTACGCTATCGGCATTCAAGATCTTAATAACGGCGTATTCAGCATCCTCACCGATACACCTTTGGATGAGTCACCAAGTTTCTCACCCAATAGTCAGATGGTCGTTTATGCGACCCGAAAAGGCAGTTTAGGTGTGCTTGGCATTATGTCTTTGGATGGCCGTTTTAAGATGCGATTACCCGCGGTCGATGGCGAAGTTCGTGAACCTGTATGGTCTCCCTATTTACGCTAATGCCGATGTAAGTTAATGTTGCGCCATGTATACAGCAGCCTGAATATTTTTTGAGCTACTGCGACTCGTGGATGACAACGAATACGTTAAAACCATGAAAAAAATCGTTGTTCATTTTTGAAACTAAGGAGCACATCTTGAAACTTGCCAAGTCCGTTAAGCTGGCCACCGTTGGTGCAATCATCGTAAGTCTTTCGGCTTGCTCGATTTTCCAAGGCCCTCGCCCTATCGACCCCAATGACGATTCGCAGTTTGAGAATTTACCACCGGCGCCAGCCATTGAAGCAGTCACACCGATTGCCGAAAACATTGACTCAATGCCTGAGACTGGCTCTGCTAACCTCGGTAACCCCATCGAAGGCAATGTGATTGCCGATAGCTCGTCTCAAGTTATCTCTACCGATAGCTTGTCTAGCTCTACCGACCTGTTGCGCATTCGTGTGTACTACTTCGGCACCAACGTTAGCGACATCACCGCAATTGCTTATGGTGGTCTCAATGCTCACGCGCAATACTTAATCAACCATTCCAGCGCACGCCTGCAGCTATCGGGTCATACCGATGAACGCGGCACACGTGAATACAACTTGGCTCTTGGCGAGCGCCGTGCCAACGCTGTGGCTCGTTACTTAGTCAGCGCCGGTGTCAACGCGAACCAACTGACCGTCGTCTCTTACGGCAAAGAAAAGCCTGTTGCTGATGGCAGCTATGAAGATGCATGGTCTAAAAACCGCCGTGTTGAGCTAGATTACGTGTCGGGTAGCCCCAACTAATCACACAATCGATACGCAATAATAAACGGGCTACGGCCCGTTTATTATTTACACTACCGCTGCTTGCTACACTTTACTGGTCACCTTGAGGAAACATCGCTATGTCACGGTTTGCTATCTGTCCGTCTGCAAGACTCGCCACTGTCGTTTTTGTTGTGAGCTCACTGTCATTAACAGGCTGTCAATCCGTGTCAGCTGAGCAGCGCAGTAACGGCTTACGCACCATGGCGCCAGTAGAGAATATTGATCAACGTAAAGCCCCTGCTGCCGCATCAGCCACTCCTAAAGCGAACCCTGCAGCGGCTGTAGCAGCGACACCCGCCGTCGCCAACCCTGCTTGGGATATGTTTCAGCAGCTTGAAGGTTTGCGCACAACAGTAGCTAGCTTACATGGCCGCGTTGAAGAACAGCAGCAAGTTATTGATCGTTTAAAGGAAGATAGTCGTGCTCGCTACACCGACCTCGATCAGCGCATTGGGCTGCTAGAACAAAGCATGGGACCTGCGCCGATCAATCCTGGCGCAGCAGCAGCCACACCCGCTGCCGCAGCAACATTGGCCGATATTGAAACGCAGAAGCAAGCCTATTTAGCCGCGTACCAAAGCTTTCGTAGCGATGGTCCAGCAGCTGCTATTGGCTCAATGAATGCATTTATTTCGCAATATCCCGATAGCGTGTTTGTCGCTAACGCTTACTACTGGCTCGGTGAATTCCATTTAGCCGAAACACCCGCTAATTTAGATGCCGCGAGCGCGCAATTTAATCGCGTCATTAAAGAATACGAAGGCAGCCCAAAAGTGGCATCGTCTTACTACAAGCTAGGCACCATTGCTGACTTACGCAATCAGCGCAACGAGGCTCGCCAGCTCATGCAAACCGTGGTCAATCGCTTCTCAGATAGTGCCGAGGCCGGTCTTGCTAAAAGCTATCTCGATCAGAACCCGGCTGAAGTGACACGCTAAAGTGAGCCTTCGCATCACGGAAATTTTTTACTCGCTGCAAGGCGAAGCACGAACCGTTGGGAGACCAACGGTTTTTGTGCGTTTAACTGGCTGCCCGCTGCGCTGCACCTGGTGTGACAGCGCCTATGCCTTTCAAGGCGGCACTATTTGGTCTGAAGATAAGGTCTTAGCCGAAGTTGCAAGCTTTGGGCCTCAGTACGTCACCGTGACCGGTGGCGAGCCTTTGGCGCAGCCTGAGTGCATCAGCCTCTTAGAGAAACTCTGCGACGCTGGCTATGAAGTGTCTTTAGAAACTAGTGGCGCTCTGGCTATAGATGCTGTCGATGCGCGCGTGGTCAAAGTCATGGACTTGAAAGCCCCAGGTTCAGGCGAAGTACATCGTAACCGCGTTGAAAATATCGCCTGCCTTAGCCCAAATGACCAAGTTAAATTCGTCTTAAGCACCCGCGAAGACTATGACTGGGCAAAAATGCAATGCGACCTACACGGACTCTATGAGCGCGTTAGCGATGTGTTGTTTTCGCCCACACATGAGCTGCTTGAGCCACGCACATTAGCCGAATGGATACTCGCTGACCGCCTGCCGGTACGCCTGCAATTGCAGCTTCATAAATACCTTTGGAACAACGCCCCAGGACACTGAGTTATGCCGCATGCCGTGGTCTTACTTTCAGGCGGACTCGATTCGGTCACCTGCCTCGCCCTCGCCCAATCACAAGGTTTTAGCGTTACTGCGCTGAGCTTCGACTATGGCCAACGCCATAATGCCGAGCTCACTGCCGCCCGAAATATCGCTAAGCATTACGGTGTCACAGACCATCGCGTCGCGCATATCGACCTCGGTGCTATGGGTGGTTCAGCACTCACTGATGCTGCCTTAGCCGTGCCAGAAACTGAAAGTGAAGGCATCCCCATCACTTATGTGCCTGCTCGCAACACGGTATTTCTCGCCTTCGCCTTGGGTGTCGCTGAAGTCACGCAAGCAGAGGCTATTTATATCGGCGTTAATGCCGTGGATTACTCGGGCTATCCTGATTGCCGGCCGGCATTTATCGAGGCCTTTCAGGCACTCGCAAACCTAGCCACGAAAGTCGGCGTTGAAGGTGCTAGTGTGCGCATTGAAACGCCGCTAATCGCCATGCCCAAGTCTGAGATTATTCACACTGGGCTTAAGCTTGGCGTAGATTACGGCTTAACCGTGTCATGCTACCAAGCTGATGCTCAAGGCCATGCCTGCGGGCGCTGCGATGCCTGTCGCCTACGCCGTGATGGCTTTTTGGCTGCAGGTGTAAGTGACCCTACACGCTATCAAGCCTAAATTTTATTTTAACGAAGGAAACGTTATGCGCCCTGATGCCGAACATTATTTAGTTATTTCCGCCATGGGCACCGATCGCACTGGCATCGTTGAAGCACTCGCGCGCGCCGCTAGCGAATGTCGCTGCAATATCGCCGACTCGCGTATGGCCGTCATGGGTCGCGAATTCACCATTATTTGGATGGTGTCTGGCACGTGGGATGCCATCGCCAAACTCGAAGCGCAGCTGCCAGCGGTCGCCAAACGTTTATCGCTAGAGATGATTTGCAAGCGCACCGAGCTTCGCATGCAAGCGGTGCCAGCCATGCCCTATACCGTGCATGTAATTTCGCTGGATAACCCCGGCATTGTCTCCGATATTGCTAATTTCTTTGCCAGCCAAGACATCAATATCGAGGCTATGGAAACCAATACCTACGCAGCGCCACACACCGGCTCGCCGATGTTTGCGCTGGCGATGACGGTGAACATTCCCGGCCAAATCCACATCGCTTTATTGCGTGAAAACTTCATGGTGTTTTGTGATGACCGCAACCTCGACGCGATTATCGAACCGTATAAGCCTTAACGGCATATTTCGCTGAAACGCACTTCTCGTCTCATCGTTCACATAGGAGCCACTCCATGACTGTCAGTATTGGTCAAGCCGTCGCCGAATTTTCGCTAGCCGCTACCGCCGACAAAACGATTAGCCTGTCATCGCTGCAAGGCAAACGCGTTGTACTGTATTTTTATCCGAAAGATGCCACACCGGGCTGCACACTAGAAAGTCAGCAGTTTCGTGATCTGCACGCTGAATTCGTGGCTGCTAACACAGTCATCTTGGGTGTCTCTCGCGATAGCGTGAAGTCGCACGACAAATTTCAAGCCGCGCAAGAACTACCCTTTGATTTGCTCAGCGATGCCGATGAAGCCTTATGCACTAGCTTCGATGTCATCAAGCTAAAAAACATGTATGGCAAACAAGTGCGTGGCATCGAACGCAGCACTTTTTTAATCGATGAGACCGGCGTGCTGCGTCAGGAATGGCGCAAGCTGAAGGCAGATGGCCATGCCAGTGCTGTTTTAGAGGCTGTGAAAGCGCTGTAATTAGCCTTGAGCATCAATAACAAACTGCGCCGAACCATCAGGGCTTGTGTCTAATGACACCAGCTGATGGCTGGTGTGACGTAAAAATGCCGGAATGTCACGTTGCGCTCCGCTATCAGTCGTGAGCACAATCAAACGCCTGCCCGCCTCGGTCTTATGCAGAGCTTGTTTCAGCTTTAGTAATGGCATCGGGCAGCGTAGGCCACGTAAATCAAGTGTGGTTGCGTCGGTCATTGCAGTCATCGGCTAGCGTAGTATCGGCGTTCATTCTACCATGAGCCTCCGGCACTACTGCCGGCCCAGGAGTATGGTGTGTCCTCTTGTTATCGTCTGCAATCTTTCTCACGACATCTTCGTTGCGGCGTTTTGGCACTCATGCCTCTTTTGTCCTTAAGCACCTTCACCAGCAATGCCGCTCATGCTGGTATGTTTGATGACCCCAATGCCCTGCCCACACTTGGCCAACCAGCCGATCTCATTGCCGATGGCCCAACTGAGCAGCGCCTAGGCCAAGCTTGGCTGCGGCAACTACGCGGCAGCGCGCCTTTATGGCCAGATCCATTAGTCCGCGACTATATTGAAAGCCTGCTCTATAAGCTGTCACTGCACACCCCGCTGCAACAACCTGACTTTTCGGTCGTCGTTGTCGATGACACTCAGGTCAACGCCTTCGCTGTGCCTGGTGGCGTAGTCGGGGTCAATACCGGACTGATTTTAAGCTCCGATAGCGAAGATGAATTGGCCAGCGTGCTTTCTCATGAGCTCGGCCATTTAAGCCAACGCCATTTCGCGCGCTCGCAAGAAGCCAATCAGTACAATCAATGGCTAGCCCTAGCAGGGCTATTAGCGAGCATTGCTGGCGCGGCAGCGGGTGCAGGTGGCGACTTAGGCGTGGCGGTAGGTGCTTCGGCACAGGCACTCGCGGTGCAAAACCAACTTCGCTACAGCCGTGCTTACGAACAGGAAGCTGATCGCCTAGGCCTGCAAACCTTAGCCGAGGCTGGTTATGACCCGCATGCCATGCCAGCGTTCTTTCTAAAGCTCGATCGTAATACTCGTAGACTGGGCTATATGCCGGAGTTTTTGCTGACTCACCCCTTATCAACCACACGTTTATCGGATCTTGCTCGCCGTGTCGCTGATACTCCGCGTGTGCCATTAGCCAATCATCCTGAATTTCGCTTTGTGCAGATGCGCTTGCAAGTGGCCTATAGCACACAGCTCGACGACCTAATTGGCGCCCTCTCAAACTCACTCAATGGCAGTAGCAATTCAGAGGCCAGCCGTTTTGGCCTGAGTTTGGCGCAGTTTCGCAAAGGTGATGTCGATGCCGCACGCGAAACGCTGGCACCGCTGCTGAAGAGCGACCCAAATCGCTTGGACTTTCGCATCAGCGACATAGATTTGGATTTAGCGGCAAGAAACTATGCTAGCGCTTATGAGAAATCTCGACGCAGCCTAAGTCTTTTTCCAAATCAACCGAGCTTGCTGCTACGCCTAACTCAGGCTGCCCTGCCTTTGGGCAAAGCCGATAGTATTCGCGCGGACTTAGACAGAGCTGTGGCAATCCGCCCAAATGATAATGGCCTATGGCGCTTGATCGCTGACTGCGCTCTCAAGCAGCAAGACACCTTGGGCGTGTTTCGTGCCAGAGCGGAGTATTTATTTCTAGAAGGCCGTTTGAGGGCCGCAGAAGATCAATTGAGCAATGCGCTGCGCGTGGCTGGTGAAAACTATTCATTGAGTGCGCAAATTCAGCGACGACTTGCGGTAATGCGTAAGCTTGATCAAGAGTTTCGCTAAGGCTTTTGGCTGACTGATCGCATAGATTACTAGGCGATCAGTCTTGCCTCATTCGGCGTCTTAGCCACCACGGCTACGCTTAAGCTCGGCGGAAAAATCCAACATGCGCTGCAAAGGTTGCATTGCCAGCACACGCGTAGGCTCATCGACAAAAATCTCCTGATCACCATTACGCAGCACCTGCGCTAGGTTCTCTAATGCGTTCATTGCCATCCATGGGCAATGTGCGCAAGAGCGACAGGTCGCGCCAGTGCCAGCAGTTGGTGCTGCCATAAAGGTTTTATTGGGAGCTGCCTGCTGCATCTTGTAGAAAATGCCACGGTCGGTCGCAACAATAAATTGCTGATGCGGCAGATCTCTAGCTGCTGCAATGAGCTGCGATGTCGAGCCCACGGCATCAGCCACGGCCACCACAGACTCAGGTGACTCGGGATGCACCAATACGCCAGCATCAGGATATTGCAGCTTCAAATCTAAGATGCCGCGCGCCTTAAACTCTTCATGCACGATGCAGGAGCCATCCCAGAGCAGCATGTCGGCGCCGGTGGTTTTTTGCACATAGGCGCCTAGGTATTTATCCGGCGCCCATAAAACTTTTTCACCAAGTCCGGCAAGATGATCAACTACATCAACGGCAATGCTAGAAGTCACCACCCAGTCGGCGCGGGCTTTGACCGCTGCCGAGGTATTGGCGTAAACCACAACGGTATGGTCTGGATGCGCATCGCAAAAAGCACTGAACTCATCGATTGGACAGCCAAGATCCAAGGAGCACGTTGCCTCGAGCGTGGGCATCAATACGCGCTTTTCAGGATTGAGAATCTTCGCCGTCTCGCCCATAAACTTAACGCCGGCGACGACCAGTGTTGTCGCTGAATGCGCATTGCCAAATCTCGCCATCTCTAGCGAGTCGGAGACGCAACCACCGGTTTCTTCGGCTAGCGACTGGAGCTCGGGGTCGGTGTAGTAATGCGCAACGAGCACGGCATCTTTGGCCTTTAGCAGCGCTTTAATTTCTTCGCGCAAGACGAGGCGTTGATCAGGGCTGAGGTTGTCAGTATCGCTAGGTGGCAGATGTAAGCCATCAAGGTGATGTTGTACGAGGCGCTGAGCCGCCGTTTCAGAAGAGGTCATGGCAAAGTCAAAATCAAATAAAGAGGGATATTAGCGCAGCCAAGGCCACGCGGGTACAGGCTCAGGGCTCGATCGGCTGCTTTCTAGGCTCACGCTCCCATTCAGGAGGCGCCCAAATATGCTTTAAGCGCTGGGCTATTGGCCCAGGCTTGGCAATATCTCGCAGCATGTCGATGAACTCATGAAGGTTCAGCGTGAGAATATTATTGCTGTGGACTTGGCGCACAATGCCGTACTCCACTTTCTCCTCTTCCGCCTCAAACGTACCAAAGATGCGATCGAAAATAATCAACATACCACCGTAGTTTTTATCGATGTATTGCTCATTACGGCCGTGATGAACACGGTGATGTGATGGCGTCACGAAAATATATTCGTACCAAGCCGGCAGTTTCCGCACTGATTCGGTATGCACAAAATATTGATACGCCAGATCGACGGCATACATGGCTAAGGTGATTTCTGGTGAAACCCCAAGGAGCATTAAGGGCGTGAAAAATAGCCAATAACCCGTTAATGAATACAGCATGCTTTGGCGCATAGCTGTGCTCAGATTCATGTGCTCACCGCTGTGATGCACAACATGGGCACACCAAAACCAGCGAATGCGGTGACTGCTACGATGGAAAACGTAGTAGCAAAACTCAAGCAAAATAAACAGCGGCACGATGGTCCAGATATTCACCGGCACATTGAAAAAACGTTGGTCATAAACCCAATGCATTGCTGCCATGAAAAATAGAGCATGCACGATCAACTCAAATACTTGGTAAATGCCGCCCAAGTTTAAGTTGGTCAATATGTCTTTGCCGACAAACTGTGTGGTTTGACCGCGGCGGCGCATCACCCACCATTCGACGAGAAATGTGCCGATAAATATCGGCGCCAAACCGATCAAAATAATCTGCTTCCAGTCGACCGGCCCGCCGAGCCAGCCCTCAAGTGTGGGTATGGCTTCTTGGATTATTGTTTGCGCAGTATCTAGCATGATCGTGGTCTCAGAGCGGTTTCATTTCGGCATCAAAATTAGCCAACGATGGCATCACTAAAGTCTCTCGCTTCTCAATGTCGCGAAGCTGAGTGCGGAAATCATCGAGCACGGCCTCACGAGCTTCTTGGCTAATATACGGCACGTGATAGCCATAAAATGGTGCTAGTACGGTCATACCGGCATAGCCCAATGTGCCCTGTAATACTGGCTTTAGCGTTTCAGTTAGGTCGCCATGAATACCACCAGCACTGAGCATATGATCGCGCCCGCCTGTGGTGGCAATGACCATTGCGCGCTTACCTGATAAGCCACCTTGATCGTAAATGCGACGGCCGCCATAGACGATGCCAGAGACGAAAACACGGTCTATCCAACCCTTTAAGATGGCTGGCATGGAAAACCAATAGAGTGGAAAGCTCAACAATACTAAGTCGGCAGCTTTAATTTTTGCCAATTCAGCCGCGATGTCTGGCGCAAGGCTATTGGCCTTAACGTTATGCCGCTGTTCTAGTGCGTAGTTCAGGTAATCCTCGCTACCGCGCGAGCCGAAATCGGCCGCACTGGCGACGGGATTAAAGTTCATTGCGTACAGATCAGATACCACTACCTCGTGGCCGGCAGCTGTTAATTCAGCAACAGCTGCGTCCTTTAATGCATTAGTAAACGACTGCGGCTCAGGATGGGCGTGGACGATCAATACATTCATAACAAACTCATGTTGGCTTTTTACAGATGCAGAAGCATAGCCGCTTGAACAGCTCGCGACTAGCGGCTAGCTCAGGCAGCTAAAAGCTAACACTGCGTATATCAGGCATAGGCATCTAACTGGCTATTGCTCGAGCTTGTTGTTAACGCAGTCGGTTCAGCGGATGAGCCGGATACGCCTCCAACAACATCATCCGACACATTCGCTGAGCCGGCGCGTTGCTCGGATGATCCAGAGCCAACTTGAGCTTGTTGCTGAGCAGCAGCCTCATGGCCATTTTGCTGATCATTGAAATCCATTTGCGCTGCCTGTGAAGCGCCGGATTGCACACGAACATCATCGAGTCGTATGCCCTGAGCTTCAAATGCCGCCGTAAGTTTTGGCAACATGCGCTCGATCAAACCTTGGGTATCGTGATGATCCGCGCTAAAAGAAACTTTAGCGCCGTCTTCACCCATTTGAATGCGAACATGAATCGGCCCAAGGTCATCTGGAGTGATGTGCAAAGAGGCGCTAGTCATGCCATTTTGGCCGAGCCAGGTGAGACGATCAGCCATTGCCGATGACCATGCGCTGTTATCCAACAAGGCGTGGCCTGGCACCGTCCATTGACTGGCAGTAGGTGCGGCAGTTGCTGTCGTACTTGCGGCCAATACATTCGCTGATGGCGCACTTTGACCTTGAGCCGACAAGTTAATTAATTGGTCAGCTTGATCGCCGCTAACTCCGGCTTGCTGCATGGCTTCTTTCATCACGCTAAGCGCGGGTGAAATAGGAGCGCTGTCTTTGGCGGCGGCGAGCGTGTCTGCTGTGCTATTGAGCGTGACTGCAAAGTTTGTGCTTGATGTTGGCTTGGCCAGCGACTCAGCGACATCATCAGGTGTAGTAGTTAAGGCGCTATCGCTTGCTGCGTTATTGCTACGGGCGGACATACCACCTGCCGCAACGAGCACGGCATCATCGGCAGTGCTTGCTGTGCTGCTAACACCAGCTATCACGCCAAGATCTTGACGCAAGACCATAGGAGCTTGCAGAGGCGTCAATAATTGGTCGCCAGCGACGGTGCCGGCCAGTAATGCATCATCAGCACTGAGTTCGCTATCTACGGTTTCACTGGTAGGCGCTTTAGTACCGGTTAGCGATGACTTTAGCTGACCTAAGGCCTGCGCAACATCCGCTAAGGCGGCGGCGATATCATCCGGTAGATCCGCCAAAGCATCGCCCGAAAGCAGATCAACACTAGAGGTTGTGACATAGCTAACCGAGCCATCTGCAGTTACAGGCAGCGCAACAGCAGCGTTAGCGCCTCCATTAGGCCCCATAAGACCACTGAGCAGAGCCACAAAGGGGTTCGATGAAGCATTGGCCGCGTTAGCGCTCGCGTTCGATGACGCGCTAGCAGTTGCCGCTGTAGCGGAGCTGGTATCACTAAAAATGCTGACTATACTCATAATCATTCTCTGCTTTAAGGCTTAGCCAACTTGAGCGCTCAAGCGCCATGCCATGCGCTGCCCAGCCATTTCATCCTGCTGCTTTTGCTCGCGCTTATCGCTCATTTGACGCTCTTGCGCCTGATAGCCCAGCACTAAGTCATTAATACTTTTTTGGTGGCGTTTCGCGCCTAGCCATAGGCCTCGAGCTTGATTCACCAGGCCATCGATACGACGAATTTCAGCCTCTTGCATGCCAATCGCCTCGCTCAAGCGCTGCAAAAACGCGCGGGCACCTTGCAGACGCGCTAAGTCGATTGGACGACCAGGCGCTTGCTCGGCCATGGCGGCGTAATCCAGACGGTAAAGCACCAACTGTTGCAGCTTCTCTTGCGCTAATTGATGCTGCCGCAATTGAGCGGTGTAAGCCTGCGCTAGCTGCGACTCTTCGCGCTCAGCTAAATCTATTACCGGTTTTAAACGCTTCGATCTGGTCATACGACCTCCTCGCCTGCCATTACTTGCCTTAAGCGCTGCCCTGCTTGCACATAGCTCACCGCCTCATGCGTATCCTGTTGCAAGAACTTTGCCATGCTTGGCTGCAGGCGGATGGCCTCATCAATTCGGGCATCTGAACCACGCTGATACGCACCAATAGCGATCAAGTCTTTATTTTGCTGATAGGTCGACCACACCTGCCGAAAGCGGCGAATGTCTTGCTTATGCTCAGGAGTGATGATGTCGTTCATCGCGCGACTGACCGAGTGCTCAATGTCGATAGCGGGAAAATGCCCAGCCTCGGCAAGTTGCCGAGACAACACAATGTGGCCATCGAGAATGGCTCGAGCGGAGTCAACAATCGGGTCTTGCTGATCATCGCCTTCGGCTAGCACGGTGTAGAACGCGGTAATCGAACCGCCGCCCTCATCGCCATTACCAGCGCGCTCGACCAATGCTGGCAGACGCGCAAACACCGTGGGTGGATAACCTTTGGTGGCGGGCGGCTCGCCAACGGCGAGTGAGATTTCACGCTGTGCTTGAGCAAATCGCGTCAATGAGTCCATCAGCAATAAAACGTGTTTACCTTGGTCGCGAAAATACTCAGCTATTGCGGTTGCCTGCCACGCTGCACGCAGACGCATCAATGGCGAATGGTCGGCTGGTGTGGCAACGACTACGGCACGGCGCATATCTTCAGGGCCGAGAATATGATCAACGAACTCTTTGACCTCACGGCCACGCTCACCAATGAGCGCAACGACAATCACTTCGGCTTCGGTGTGGCGAGTCATCATGCCCAAGAGCACGGACTTGCCAACACCACTGCCAGCAAAAAGACCAATACGCTGGCCACGGCCGACGCTGAGTAAGCTATTGATCGCACCAATACCAACATCGAGTGGCTCGCGAATAGGTTTGCGTAGTAAGGGATTGATGGGTGCTGATTGCAGCGAGCGTGTGCTGCTACAGTTCAATGAGCCCTTGCCATCGAGTGGGTTGCCAGCGGCGTCAATAACGCGTCCAAGCAGGCCATTTCCAACTGGCACATTGGCGCTACGCGTTTGCGGAATCACTCGTGCATCGGGCATAACACCGCGCATATCGCCGGTAGGCATTAATAAAATACGATCGCCAGAGAAGCCGACGACTTCGGTTTCCAGCCAATCGTGATCAGCGGTTTGCACCATGCAATAACCGCCGATGGGCACTTGGCAGCCAACGGCTTCAAGCATTAAACCAACCACACGCTTGAGCTTGCCCTCAACGACTGGCGTCGCAGGCTCATCGCCTAGTTGGCGGCGGCGCTCACTCAGCCATTGCGCCCAGCGCTCGCTGGAGGAGCTGCTCATGTCGCTGACTCACTGTGGTGATCTTCGTGAGCTTGGCCAATAAGGCGCTCAAACGTGCGCGCTAAGCGAGTTTCAAAACGCTCATCGATGTGAGTATTTTCAGTACTAACTTCAACGCCGCCACGGCGCATACTCGGGCTTTCAAGCAACTGCCACTGCGCCTCATCAGAAGTCAGCTGGCCTTGCACAAAGCGCAGATCATCTGGATGTAAATGCACACGAACACGACCGCTGGCGGAAGGTAATAAATCAATCGCCTCACGCACAACCGTTAAGACATGGTCTGGGTGTAGCGAAATTTCATGCTGCGCAAGCTGGGCGGCAAGCGCCATGCTTAGATCGAGCAGCTGAGTTTGCACGCTGGTATCAACCGCTGCTAGCGGCTCAGCAAGCTGATCAAGCAAACCCTGCCAGCGTTGCATTTGAGCATCTAGCTCTTGCTTAGCGGCGGCACGGCCTTCGTTTAAGCCCTGCTCCCAACCTTCGCGGCGGGCAACATCGTGCAGCTCGGCTAATTTGACCTCAGACATCATCGAGGGCTCTTCGGCAAGCTCCGCGCTAGCCGCCAAGTGATCCACCACAGGCATCTCCCAGCGAGCCCAAGCGGCGCTATCTTTACTGGACATAATCATCGCCGTTGCTGCCAAGCGAAATCGCGCCTTCTTCAGCCATACGACGCGCAATTATAAGAATCTCTTTCTGTGCAGTTTCAACTTCGCTGAGTTTTACCGGGCCGCGTGCCTCCATGTCCTCAAGCAGCATTTCACCGGCGCGTTTGGACATATTTTTGAAGATTTTATCGCGGACTTTTTCATCCGCGCCTTTCAAGGCAATCGTGAGTAAATCAGTCGAGACCTCACGCAGTAATAACTGCATGCCTTTGTCGGAGACCTGCACCAAATTTGCAAAAACAAACATCAGGTCTTTGAGTCGTTCTGTTAGTTTTTCATCTGTTTTTTCTAGCGAGCTAATGATGCGCTTGCCGGCATCGCCACCAAGGCTATTGATGATGCCAGCAGCAGTGCTAGCGCCATCGATGGCTTTAGATTTGAAATTGCCTGAAAGCTGAAGCTTGTTTTGCAGAATATCTTGCAGCTCGCGCATAGCGGCTTGAGGCACTTTCTCTAGGGTGGCAATGCGCAGCACAACATCATCTTGTAAGGCCGATGGAAGCTGCTTAATGATGTACGCGGCTTGATCTTGCGGCATATGCGCCAAAGTAATGGCTACTATTTGCGGATGTTCATCGCGAAGCATGTGCACGATGGTGTCGCGGTCCATCCAGCGCAGAGAGTCAATCTCCATAGCCTCGTCTTCGCCTAAAACACGATCGGCCAAGGTTTTGCCGCGATCCTCACCAAGTGAGGACACCAGCATTTGCCGAACATAGCCGGAAACCCCAACACCAAAAGACGTTTGCGCTTCCATGGTTTCTTGGAAGCGACTCACCACAGCATTAGCTTGCTCGTGATTAACCTCATTAATCGACGCCATCGCCATACCGATCTTTTCTACTGAATCGGGATCGATGTGGCGTAGCACTTCGGCGGCTTGCTCCTCGCCCATCATCAGCAGAAGCATGGCAGCTTGATGACTATTATTAGGACTCATGGCAGCTGGACTCGGCATTAGTTATTCACCCAATTTTTCACAACCTGTGCAACCCGCTTTGGATCTTCAGCGGTGACGGTGCGAACGAAACTAACTTTTTTATCGAAATCGTGACCTAATTGCAGCGGCGCACTGGAGTGACTAAGAGACGCTACGCTGGATTGATGCTGGCCAATGTACTCACCATTAACGCCGCTTATACCTTCTTCATTATTGCCAGCCTGACCAGTAACGTTATTGCTCACTAGTAGATTTTTGATGGCGGGACGTAACACTAAGAGCACTAGCAGCAGCACTCCCAAACCGGTTAAACCTTGGCGCATAAGCTGAGCAAACCATGCTTCTTGCCAGAACCCTGGCGCATCGGCCTCATCTGCCACTAAATCGGGAATAAAGTCGGCGCTTAGCACGGTGACTTTGTCGCCACGCTCAGCCTCATAGCCCACTGCGTTTTGTACCAGCATAGTCAGGCGCTCAAGCTCAGCGGCATTAGGTGCGGCTTTAACGATTTTGCCTTCAGCATTTTTTTGCGGACGGCCATCTACAACTACGGCAACCGATAAGCGTTTAATGGTGCCAGCAGGCGTGTCGCTATGATTTAGCGTGCGCTCGATTTCATAGTTACGTGTAATCGACTTACTACCCTCAGTAGTGCCCGCTGCATCTGCGCCTTCTGCTTCGCCTGTGTTGTTAGATACCGGTTGGTTCGATAGCGCGCCTGGAATGCCTGCGGCTTTCGCATTTGCGTTGCCACCACGGCTATCACTATTAATCTGCTCGCTGCGCACAACTTGGCTTTCAGGATTCCAGCTTTCGCGGCTGACTTGCGAGCTAGCAAAATCAATATCTGCTGCAACCTGCACACGCACTTTACCCGAGGCCACGATGGGCGAAATCAGTTGCTCAATGCGCGACTCGTAGGTTTTCTCAACGCGCTGGCGGTAATCAAACTGGCGTGAACCCTGTGCCAAAGCATCGTTTTCCTTGTCGGATAGTAGGTTGCCCTGCTGATCAACCACGGTGACTTGGTCGGCGGTGAGGTCAGGAATGCTCGATGCCACTAAATTGACAATGGCTTTAACGTTTTGCTTCTCAAGCACACTGCCGGGAAACACATCGAGGAAGATTGATGCTGTGGCAGTTTTACGCTCACGGACAAATACGCTTTGCTTAGGAATCGCTAAATGCACGCGTGCTCGGCGAACTTGATGCAGGCTTTCAATGGTGCGAGATAGCTCGGTCTCAATGGCGTGCTGATACTTCTTAGTTTCCATGAACTCGCTAACGCCGAAGCCTTTTTCATCTTTCATCATTTCCAGGCCGCTACCGTCGCCAGTCGCTAAACCACTGCCAGCAAGTTTCAGACGTGCGTCATGAAGGCGATCATTGGGGACTAAAATAGAGCCAGTCGCATTTTCAATTTTGTAAGGAATATTGAGAGTATTGAGTGTGTCGACCACTGCCGATGCGCGATCTGGCGCTAAGCTACCGTAAAGCACTTTATAGTCTGGGCCTTGCGACCACATCACCGAGCCAATGCCTACTGCGACACTAGCCGCGATGCCAACCAAAATCAGTAGCTGGCGCAGCCATGGTGCCTGCGCAAGGGTTGATAAGTTTGCATTCATGGCATTGAACTGGCTCATACCGACATCCGCATAACTTCGTGATAGGCATCAATCATTTTATTGCGCACCTCAACGGCGGCCTTAAATGAAACATCTGATTTTTGCAGCGACACCATGACTTGAGTCAGGCTCATTTCGCTGTCGCCGCGCTCGTAGGATGCGGTATTGCTTGCAGAGGTTTGTTGAAGATTATTAACGCTCTCAATGCCCTGCTTGAGCATGTCGCCAAACCCGGCGGGCTGAACGCCGCCTTGGCTGGGATTAACACTGCCAACACCTGGCGCCGGCACTGAACCAATGCCGGGCGTATTTTGGCGCATGGCTCGAATTTGGCTGAGTATGTTGTCGACTCCGCTGACACTGGTCATGCCCATACCCCTTACTTATTAGCTATGTGAGTTAAAACAATTACTCACTTGCCTAGATACAAAGCAAACACTGTGCCAATTTTTAGCTAAACGCTTGCAGGCCTAGCTTTTTCATTTTCTCGACTAATGTTGTGCGTTGTAGGCAGAGCAAACGGGCAGCGCGCGAAACCACACCATCGACACGGGCCAAAGCCTCTGTGATGTAGTGAATCTCTAGGTCTTGCAAGGTTTGCTTTAGATCTAAGCCGGCCTCTGGAAGGTCAAGCACCGCAGTGCTCGCGCTGTCATTTGGCTGCGATTGCATATCAAATAGCATCGCTTGCTCAGCTTCGCGCTGGGCTGGCGAATCAATACTGGCAGCCATAGGTGGCATTTTATTGACGCTTGGAGTGGCCTGTAGCTGAGTTGCTTGCTGCTCTGCCAGTAATTGACGAGCTGCTTTCCGAACGGCCTCAAGCTCTATTTCTGTTTCTAATAAATCCAATGGGTAATAACGTGCGGGCAAATCCGTCGTGCATAAAGTTTTGCCAGCGTGTGTGATCGACAGGCGCTCAACTAAGTTTTCAAGCTCACGAATATTGCCCGGCCAAGCATAGGTCGATAAAGCATCGATCACTTCTTGATTAAAAATGGGTGGAGTCGTGTCGCGCTCGGTTTGGCGATTACAAAAATGGCGAATCAGCATCGGTAAGTCATCGAGGCGCTCGCGCAAGGCTGGCACCATGATTGGAAACACGTTTAGGCGGAAATACAGATCTTGGCGAAAGCTGCCTAGATCGACCATGGTTTCAAGGTCACGGTGCGTAGCAGCTATGATGCGCACATTGGACTTAATGGTTTGGTTACTGCCCACGCGCTCAAAACAACGCTCCTGCAGTACGCGCAATAGCTTCACTTGCATCGGCAGGCTCATATCGCCGATTTCATCTAAAAATAGCGTGCCGCCTTCAGCCATTTCGAAGCGGCCTTTACGCGTGCTGATTGCACCAGTAAAAGCGCCCTTCTCATGACCAAAAAGCTCACTCTCAAGCAAGTCCGCAGGTATGGCACCGCAGTTAACTGGCACAAACGGTTTATTTTGGCGCGAGGAGGCATCATGCAAGGCCCGTGCAACAACCTCTTTACCACTACCAGACTCCCCTTGAATCAACACCACCGTAGCGTGCGGCGCTACTTGCCTGATGAGTTCGCGCACAGTCTCAATAGCCGAAGATCGACCTAATGGGCTACGTGTGCGAATAGGAGTGCATGTATCTAGTGCGATAGAAGTTGCCATGGCCGAATATCCGCGTCAGAACTTTGATGTCCTATTTGTCGGTTATTTGACGCTTGGCTTCAGTCCGATTTTGTAGCGAGAAGTGTTGTAGCTCTGTGAGCTGTGTAACTCAACTAGGCATCGCTGCGGGCCTGTCGGCTCACGGCAATAGCACGCCGATGCTGGCGAAAGAGGAATTTGTCCAATGCATTTTGTGTTAACGACGATAAGCCGTAAAGCTCACCGCGTTCTGAATTAATGGCACGTAATGGCAGCCTTAGAGGCATTGCCACTGCATTGTGCACATGTAAGTCGACCACGAGATAGTCACCGACTGACGCTTTAATGGCACCACTCTGCCAATTTAACGCCATCGCGCTCAAGCTCACTGTGCTTGGCTGTGGTAGCTCATTTTGCTGGCTCAATAATTGGTTCATCAGGCTCAATAATAAGTCGACCTTTGCTTCAAGCCGCAATAGCTCAACTTGCACACCATCATCAGAGTCAGCATCTGAGATATAACGTTGAACCTCAGCTACCTCAATCGCGTTAAGCAGCATTAAATTGCGCTCATTGAGGTTGAGTAACTCAGCTTCGCTTAAGGCCTGAGAATACGTGCTGTAGCTCAACGGCAACTGGCCACTTAAGCTAATGGCTTCGTGCAGCGCTTCGTCATTCATGGTGTCGGTCATTATTGTCTCGCGAGTTAGCTTGAATAACTCAAGTAGGCACCGGCAGCATTATGCTGTTGGCGGACACTGCGAGCCTCACTCATCAGTGTTTGCCGGCTGTGCTGAAGATGACCTGTAAGCTCAGTATCAAACTGCAAAATGGCTCGGATCGTGGTGGCAATATCTAATTTTGACAACGTTGGTGGCAGGTCAGCAAAGAACAGCTCTAAGGCATCTCTGCGCTGCAATTGTAGATTTAACGCACCATCCCAATCACCAAGCTTAGCTAGCGCCAACATGTCATGCGTCATATCCAGCAAGGACTGCAACGTCGGGCGACGCTGAACAGGCGTTGGAAATGGCAACACATTGGACATTGCCATGATTACGCTCCCATCAATTGCGCTTGTTGTGTGCCGTCGAGTACCTCTGGCGCACCACGATGAAAGTCGCTTGGAATGCTATCCCATGCAACTTTTAACTCACTCAGCAAATCACCAACCTCGTCTAATAGCGCAGTGTCATTGGTGCTGCTGGCTAGCAATAAGCGACGGCCCATATATTCGTATAGGTTTTCTAAATTATCCGCTAAAGGATGGCCGTGGCGCTTATCAAGGCTGGCTCGCAGGCTATCGATGATATCGATAGCACGGCTTAAGCACTGCCCTTTTTCGGCGTAGTCTTTACGCTGCATATGGCCGCGTGCGCGCGAGATACGATCAATCGCACCGGCGTACAGCAGCTGAATTAAACGGTGCGGGCTGGCTGCCTCAACACTGGTTTGAGCACCAATATTGGCGTAAGCCTTTGATGCACGAGCCATGGCATAAGTCATTATCGTCTCCTAAAAACGGCGCGAGAGAACTGCGCTAGCTACGACTATTAACGACCAATTTGGCCAAATCTTTAGGCTTTAACACTCTAAAATTACAGCAAACTAGACAATTGAGCCGATAAAAATGAGCTCGTACCATTTAGTGATGTGAGCAAGGTGTCGAGCGCGTTAAATTGCTTGGAATAGCGCGCCTCAATGCCTTCCATACGGAAATCTAAGGCATCTCTCTGCACTGATAAGCCCTTCAATTGCGTCCGCAAACCCTCACTACGTGCTGCCAGCAAACCGTCTTTATCGGCAAATCCTTTTAACGCCGTATCAACACGTGCAGCAAAGCCATCATCACCGCTAAAAAATTTCGCCATTGCGTCAGGCTGGCTCACTAGCAAAGCATCTAAACGCTCGTTATCGATGCTTAATGCACCAGTTTTGGCATCAGTGGTAATACCTAATTCCGAGAGCGTATCGGCATTCTCACTCGCGCCGCCAACTGCTGTGTTGAGCTCATTCCTAATCACTGATGCCAAGCGTAATGTAGTGGCATCGCCCTGTAATTGGCCTGCTTGCTTACTGGTAGCGTTATAGCTGGTCAGTGAACGAAGTGAGTTTTGCAGCGTGTTGTAGGCGGCAACAAAGCTTTCAACCAGTTTTTTACCACTGCTCGAGTCTTCAGTCACACTGACCGTAAAAGGATTGCCAGCATCGGCTTTTATTGCTGTAAAACTGACGCCTTCAACGATATCAGTGAAGCTATTAGTGCTGGAGCTACGTGAAAAGCCATCGACAATAATTTGAGCGTCTTGAGCTGCCTGCTTTTCAGTCGCGCCATTAGTGCTGCTGCCAGCGCTAAAACTAAAAGATGCAAGTGTTGCAGGATCTCCAGGTAGTAACCCGCCAATAGGTAGCGCTGGTAAAGGATTGCCGCTAGCATCCGAAGCAGTAACACTCAACTCGCCCGCAACACCACTTTGCAAGCTTGTCATGACTAAGTGATCGCCATCGTCAGCACGAACAATTGATGCACGTACAGTGGTATTACCTGATGCTGAATTGATCGCATCGCGCAGGCCTGCCAGTGTGTTATTGCTACTATCGATGGTGACGGCAAAGCTCGCATTATCATTACTAAAGGTTAGCTTCCCCTCTCCGACAGCAGCGCCAGTACCAGCAAATCCAGCACTAGCAACCTGATGGGTTTGCGCCAAGCTTTCTACTGAAACACGATAGCTGCCTGCGGCTGCTTTTGTTGATGCTGTTACCGCGACTTGATCAGGCTTACCTACGCTAGTGCTACGTGCATTAAGCGTTTCATTGTTATTCAACTTGTCCAATGCTTGGCGAAACGTGTCGACACTCGACTGTAGCGAACCAAAAGCAGAGAGCTTGGTCTGAGCCTTCGACTCATTACTTGAAATTCGAGCCGCCGGCGCAGCGCGCTCAGCTGCAACCAACTGTGATACCAAGCTATTTACATCTATTCCGTTGGCACCGCTACTGGTAATGGTTGGCATGGCTTACTCCTTCTCAAATTCGCTGCATCTAGTGTTGGCACTTAACCAAAGCTTAATAAAGAACAGTTACGCAAGCCTCTGTAAGGCAAAGCAAATGTCATGCCAGAAACTTAAGCTTCTTCGGCAAATAAGCCGCCTTTACCGCTCTTCGCTACACTAGATAGCTTCAAAACTTCCTCACTGGGAAACTGCCGAATCACATCGCCAGAGTCACTATCAATGACCTTTACAACATTGCGGCCACTATCTTCATCAATAGAGAACTCTAGTTTTCTCTGAGTCAGCAGCTGGTCTTGCCATTCTTTTAACTGCTCAGGCTGTATCAGCTCAGAATTGGATCTCACTGCTGGCTCTACAACCACTGAGTTATTCACCGCACCAGCAACAATTTGACTTTCATCAGTTACGACTCGAGCAGTAGTTGAATCAACGGCTCGGGTATACGCATTTGCTACACTAGAAATTGTCATGGCACGTCTCCATGTCGACGCTAGTTAAACGACAAAGAGGCAGCCGACCACATGGCCAGCTGCCTTATTGCTTGGTCAATCTGCCAAACCGTCAAGGCTCGGCAGTGACGCTCAACCTTAACGAAGTAGGCTGAGAACAGTTTGTGGCAGCTGGTTAGCTTGCGACAGCATGGCCACACCGGCTTGTTGCAAGATCTGACCTTTCGACAGATTGGCTGTTTCGGCAGCGAAGTCTGTGTCTTGGATGCGGCCGCGTGAGGCCGACAGGTTTTCAGATGTGGTCTGCAAGTTAGCAATGGTTGAGCTGAAGCGGTTTTGGATCGCACCTAGGCTGCCGCGTGAAGTGTTCACTTCTGCGATTGCTTTGTCTAAGTGAGCCAACGATTGTTGTGAGTTAGTGAAGCTCGACAGGCTCAATGAGCCAATACCTGTTGTAGTCGTTGCTGAACCAACGGCACCTGCAGCGAAGCCAGCAATTGGTACTGTGCCACTAGCGCCAGCAATGGTGATCGCAGCTGCACTAGTCAAAGTCAAATCACCAGTGGTTTTGTCGTACGACGCACCAACACCAGTTTGTGACGATACACGGTTGATCGCTTCAGCCATTTGTCCTGCACGTTCTTGAGCATTACCTGCAGCCGCAACAGCGCCAATATCGACACCGTTAACGGTGAGACCGCCAGCAGGAATTGCCGTAGCGAAGCTTGTTAGAGCAGTGGCGTTAACATTTGCTGAGGTGCGAGTTAGCGAACCACCAAGAGCCGAGGTTTGCACGTTGGCAATCGAGGTTATGCCGATTGTTTCACCAGCATTGGCGCCAACTTGGAATTGAACACCTGCAAATGAGCCATCCAACAACTTAGTTCCGTTGAAGCTTGTTTGCTCACCTACACGCTGAATTTCTGATTGCAGCTGAACGAACTCAGCATTCAACGCATCTCGGTCAACTTGTGAGTTAGTACCGTTAGATGACTGCACAGCCAATTCACGCATACGCTGTAAGTTGTTGCCAACTTCACTCAATGCGCCTTCAGCAGTTTGAGCTAGCGAAATGCCATCGTTGGCGTTACGCACAGCAACGTTCAAACCACGGATTTGCGAAGTCATACGCTCGGAGATGGCCAGGCCAGCTGAGTCATCTTTAGCGCTATTGATACGCATACCGGTGGATAATTTCTGCAGCGATTCAGACATTTTGGATTGTGAAGTGCTCAGGTTACGTTGAGCGTTCAGGGATGCCACGTTGGTGTTAATGGACAAGGCCATGATGATTCTCCGTTTTACCGTTGGTAACTAAGCGACCTCTGCCTAAATGGCTTTGTATCGCGGACACACTAGATATCGAACTGTTTGCTGGAGACTTGAGGGCTTTTTACACTTCCACCACAAATGCCAGCATAGACTTACAAATAGTTGAAAAGTGACAGCCCTTGAACTTGCACATAAGCTTTCTGTGCAGCCTGTAAGCCACTGAGTTGCAAAGATAATTTGCTATAGGCTTCAGCAATATCTATATCTTCGTTATCAGACTTCAGAGCTGTGAGCTGCAAGCTGCTACTGGCGTTAGTTTCAGTTTGCTGCTCGATTTGATTCAGTCGCACACCTATTCCAGTGCGGACATCACTCAAATGACCAAGGCCACGATCTAAGACCACTAAAGCTTTAGATAGCACGCCGTTCAAGCCATCTACTGTGGTGGTGCTATCGCTCAAGTCATATGGGGCTGTGGGGTCAGCAGGCACAATAGGTGGCAAAACCGGCTCTTGACCTCCAGTACGCGGAGTCTCCAAAGCAGCAGCAATCTGACTCAGCGCCTTGAATAAATCGATATTGCCGGCGGCAGGGTCTGTGGCACTAGCCGGTACCTGCTGAAAAACAGCCGCGCCGGTATCACCATCGGCAACTTGGCGGCCTGGACCAATCGTGACTAAACGCTGGCCAGCATGAGTATTGGTTTGCACTTGCTGCGTGGCTGCATCAAAGCTATACGGCACCTTATCGTCTTGATAACCACCGAATAGGTAGTGGCCATTACCATCTTGGCTATTGGCCAGTTGCATCAAAGACTTTACTTGCTCGCGAATTTCAGCGGCCGTGGCGGCACGACTTTCGTTGCTTTGCGTGCCGTTATTGGCAGCAACAACTAGCTCTCGTACACGCTGCAATATGTCTACGCTGCTAGTCACCGCGTTTTCTTCTTCACGCAAACGGCCATCGACCAATACCGCCTGTTTGTCGAATTGCGCTAAGCGATCGAGGCTACGCTGCATAGTCAGACTTTGCTGAGCAGCTATTGGGTCTTCCGACGCCGTTTGAAAACGTTTGCCCGTAGAAACCTGCTGCTGAGTTTTTGTAAGTTCTAGCTGCTGATTCATCATGCCGCTAATGGACTGACGGTAAATTTGCTGAGTTGAAATACGCATCTTAAGCCTCCACGCTCACGCCTTAGCGAAAGGCATTAATCATGGTTTGAAATAGTGAGTTAGCTACGCTGGCGACTTGTGCTGATGCTTGGTAGGCCTGTTGAAAACGCAGCAAGTTGGCGGCCTCCTCATCTAAGTTGACGCCGCTGACTTCATCACGCCTTGCCGTAGCTTGCGCTAGCAGTGTTCCTTGCGACGCAGCACCAACTTGAGCACTACGAGTAGTAGCAGCCACCTTACCCAGCATGGCCTGCACACCATCGCTGAGTGTTGCACTGCCATTAGTGAGTATTTTTCTACTTTCTAAACCAGCCATGGCAAGCATATTGCGGTTGTCACCTGGGCCTGCGCTGGCGTCATTGCCGGCAGCAGCAATTTTTGCCGGATCAGTAATGGCGACCGCAACAGATCTCGCTGACAGACCAGTTGGTGTAATAAGGAACTCATCATTCGTAGCAGCATTGCCACTCACCACCATAGAGAAGCCTTGCGCACTCAGTGGATTAGCGGCGCTACCATCACCCGTCAAACTAATGACTTGGTTATTGACGTCGTTGCGAAGTTGCCAGCCGGTGTCAGTTTGGCGCAAGACATAGGCATCGCCTGTTAAAGCAAAAGAGTCCGACACGGTGACTGCTAGCGTGGCATTACCCGTGTTGTTACGTGATACCTGCGGCTCAATAGCGGCAATACTGAAAAAGTCACCACCAACATCACCACGTAAGTCAGTGCCTTGGGCATGCTGCTCATTAAAAGCAGACGCCATTTGATTGGCGAGTAAGCCAAGCTGATTGCGTGCCGGCGTCAGAACATCGTCACGAAAGGCCATGGCACCACCGAGCGAACCACCCTCTATGGAGCCACTGATCTCACCTTGACCAGCGAAACTTATTTCTGCTCGTGTAGGGTCAAAGCGATTAGTAGTGACTTGCAGTGTATTTGGCTTTGAGCCGAGCACTAAGGGTTGGCCATTGCCAACAAAGACACTCATCGAGCCGTCTTTTTGCTCCAATGTGCTCACACGCACGATTTGATTAAGCTCTAGCAGTGCAGCGTCACGCTGATCGAGTAAGTCATTGGGTTGGCCACCCTGTCCTACCGTGCGGCTAATGGTCATGTTTAAGTCAGCGATGCGCTTGCTGAGACCATTCACTTCATTGACCGATGCCGAAATACGATTGTTGATTTCTGCATTGATGCCGGCAAACTCGTTGTCTATGCCTTGGAACCTAGCGGCTAAAGTTGAACCATTCGCCAGTAGTTCACGGCGCGCCGCTAGTGATGATGGATCGGTACTGGCCGCTTGAATACTGTCATAAAACTTCGATAGCGCTGGCGACAAACCTTGCTCGCTATCGGAGAGTAAATTGTCCATACGGCTCGATAACGCATGCAGTGTTTGCTGCTGGTTATAGCTGGCCGTTGTAGAGCGCTGCTGCGTCACTGCATATTGATCATAGGCGCGCTGCACACTAGAGAGCTGTACGCCTGAGCCTAATGTGAGTGAGCCGAGCTGCTCTGGCGTGCGCGACGACAGCGACACCGTTTGCCGGCTATAGCCATCCGTATTCGCGTTAGCAATATTGTGGCTGGTGGTAGCCAAGGCGCGTTGATAGGCGGTTAAACCTGATAATGCACTACCTAGCATGTCGCTCATGATTCATCCCTTGGAGCCTTAACGGCTGCCGCTGCTTGCGCGGACTGGCTATGAAGGCGGCCTTGTAAGGCGCTGCCCTCTGGTGCCAGCTGCTTCGCAATAGAATCTGCAAGACCTATGCCACCCTGCTGCGAAAGACTTAGAGCGAGCTGGTTATCGAACATGCCCTGATAGGTTTTCATGCTTTCGTTATCGAATAGGCCACCCTCGCCCACGGTTTCGCGCATGCTCTTCAACATCATTTGTAAAAACACAGATTCAAACTGGCGCGCCACCGGCATGATGGCGTCTTGTGGTGACTCGGCCGCTTCTTTTTTCAGAGCGGCAAGGTCGCTGTAACCGTGGTAGTTGCTAACTGGTCCCGTCATGGCGTATCTCCGGCTCGTTGCCTGCCGTTAGATAACAATGAGCTCGGCGCGCAAGGCACCGGCTTGGCTCAAGGCTTCTAAAATGGCTACCAGATCGGCGGGCGATGCACCAACCGCATTGATCGACTTAACGATGTCATCGAGCGTGACACCAAGATCCAAAGCAAACATACGCGGTTTGTTTTGATCAACGGCAATGCCGGAGTTAGGCGTTACCACTGTCTGGCCTTGCGAGAATGGTGCTGGCTGGCTGACTTGCGGCTTCTCATTAATCGTCACCGTTAAAGAGCCATGAGTTACCGCTGCGGGCAAGGCACGAACATTGCCACCGATGACAATGGTGCCTGTGCGAGAGTTAATCACCACACGAGCCGATGGCGCGCCCGGTGTGACTTCAAGATTTTCCAGCAAGGAGATAAAGCTGACTTGTTGGTTACTTTCCATCGGGCCAACAATCTGCACACTCACCGAATCCAATGCGCGCGCGGTATCGGCGCCAAATTGGCCATTAATTGTTTCAGCAACATGCTTGGCGGTGGTGAAGTCTGGGCTACGTAAATTGAGCTGAATGATGCCGTTATTCGCAAAGCTGCTAGGTGCAGCACGCTCCACTGTCGCGCCATTAGGGATACGGCCTACGCTAGGTACGTTAATGGTGACTTTTGAGCCATCGGCACCGGACACGCCTAAGCCACCGACCAGTAAGCTACCTTGTGCCATGGCATAGACTTGGTTATCGGCACCGAGCAATGGCGTCATTAATAAGCTGCCACCGCGCAAGCTACCGGCATTACCAATCGATGACACGGTGATGTCTAGAGTTTGGCCAGGTTTTGAAAATGCTGGCAAGCTGGCATGTACCGTTACCGCCGCCACGTTTTTCAGCTGCGGATTAACACTATCAGGCACCTGAATACCGAAGCGGCTGAGCATATTGCGAATGCTTTGCACGGTGAATGGTGTTTGACTGGTTTGATCACCAGTGCCATTTAAGCCAACGACTAAGCCATAACCCACGAGCTGGTTTTCACGCACACCGGCAACTGATGCCAAATCTTTGACACGATCAGCCTGAGCAACTAGCGGCAGTGTCAGTAATGTGGCGATAAAAGCGGCTTTTAGCAGGTTCATGGCAAATTCCTCACAGGGGTGACAGTACTGATTGGAATAATCGTGCCAACCAGCCCATCGAGTTAGCTTCATCAATCACGCCAGTGCCGCTATAGGTAATGCGCGCATCGGCGAGCTTGTAGGAAGGTACTGAGTTATCTGGTGCTAAATCGACTGGGCGAATGGTGCCGGAGACGCGAATAAATTCTTGGCCCTGGTTCAGCGTTAGCCATTTCTCGCCACGAACGCGTAAGTTGCCATTGGCCAACACTTCGTAGACGGTGACTGTGATATTGCCGCTGAGGCGGTTGCTTTGGCTGCTTTTGCCCTGCCCTGCGAAATCAGAACTGGCACTGATATCAGTAGAAAGAATTTGGCGTCCATTAATCGTGACTGGGCCACCGAGAATGCTCGGCGGCAACATCTCAATATTGGTACTGCGATCGGTATCTGTACTGGCTTGTTTACTCGCCTCAGTACGCTCAACGAGAGCAATAGTCAGCGTGTCGCCGACTTGGCGAGCACGATGATCAAGGAATAGATTTAAGTTGTGGTTGGCTTGGAAAATCGCACCGGCAGTTGCCGCAGCTGGCTGTGCCGGCGTTGGACTTGCTGGCGCCCACTCGGTTTCGCCGGGCTTAGCCAAAAAGTTTTGGCTACAGCCCGTGCTAACAACGGCCATTAGCAACGCGCTTACAGCGATTAAGATTTTCACAAGCACACTCCTACGCCAACTTAGACGTTGTTGTTCAGGTACTGCATCATCTGATCGCTGGCGGAAATGGCTTTTGAGTTCATTTCATAGCCACGCTGGGTTTCGATCATATTCACCAGCTCTTCGACAACGTTGACGTTAGAGCCCTCTAGCGCACCCTGCTCTAGCGTGCCTAAGCCACTAAGGCCTGCCGTGCCGGTTTGTGGCGAACCACTGGCGGCAGATTCGACATAGAGGTTTTCACCACGAGGCTGCAGGCCAGATGGATTGATAAAGTCTGTCAGCTGCAAAGTGCCTAATTGCTGTGGCGTGGTTTCGCCGGCAACTAAAGCCGAAACGGTGCCATCGCTACCGATAGTCACGGATTGCGCACTGTTAGGCACAGTAATGCCAGGCGAAATGATGTTGCCTGACGATGTCACCAGCTGGCTTTGCTCGTTGAGCTTGAATGAGCCATCGCGGGTATAGCCAACCGAGCCATCGGGCAGTTGCACCTGAAAAAAGCCACGGCCGCTAATGGCAACGTCTAGCTGATTGCTGGTTTGGTTAATGCCACCTTGCGAGTGCAGTTTTTCCGTAGCCACAACACGCACACCCGTACCAACATGCATGCCAGTTGGCGCTCGTGTTTGCTGGGAAGTCTGACCACCAACTTGGCGAATGTTTTGATAAAGCAAGTCTTCAAACACCGCACGGTCTTTTTTGAAGCCGGTGGTATTAGCGTTGGCCAAGTTGTTACTGACCACCTGCATGCGAGTTTGCTGTGCATCTAGGCCAGTTTTGGCCACCCATAATGAACCATTCATCATCGTCTCCTGAGGCGCTTAGGCCTATTCCATGCGGATCATGCGGGTACCGCTATCAGACATGTCCTTGGCGGTTTGCATCATGCGCACTTGCATTTCGTATTGGCGCGATAGGTCAATCATCGCCACCAAGGACTCCACAGCACTTACGTTGGATGACTCCAAGTTGCCCGACTGCAAGCGTGAAGTTGTGGTCGGTTCACCTGGAGCGCCATTTTTCTGGCGCATCAAACCATCTTCACTTTTCACTACTTGCGACTCATCAAGCGTTACTAACTTGATGCGCCCCAGAGTGACCGTTGTTTCAGGCCCTGAGCCCAATGGCACAATAGAAATCGTGCCATCGTTGGCTAGGCTTAAGCTCTGGTATGGCGGCAGCGTAATCGGGCCACCATCACCCATAATTGGCTGCCCAGCGCCATTAGTCAGTAGACCTTCAGCACTGATTTGCAAGTCGCCGCGGCGGCTATAACCTTCTTCGCCGCTGGCGCCCTGCACTGCCAACCAGCCATCGCCATTAATCGCGACGTCTAGCTCTCTACCTGTAGCAACCATCGTGCCATGTGCCATGGAACTGGCTCTATCAGCGCCCATACTGTTGACGCGGGAGTTGAACTGGCCACCACCTTCAATTTCCTTGCTAAGCAGAGTCTGAAAGTCGCCACGAAAACCTGGCGTATTGGCGTTAGCCAAATTGTTGACAGTCACGGTCTGCGCCATTTGCGTGTGTTTCGCGCCGGTCATCCCGATATAAAGCATTCTGTCCATTTCAGACTCCTAGTATTTCAGCTACTTAGCGCATGTTTATGATGGTTTGCGTTACCTGGTCAGAGGTCGAAATCATCTGTGCGTTGGCTTGGAAGTTACGTTGCGCGGTGATCATTTCCACTAACTGAGCGGTCAAATCAACATTGGAGCTCTCTAACGCACCGGCCTGTAGTAAACCGAAGTTTGAGGTGCCGGCCTCACCCAAGCGTGGACCGCCTGAGGTGTAGGTTTCAGCCCATGAGGTATCGCCTAATTGCTGCAAACCATTGGGGTTGTTGAAGATAGCCACAGCAATTTTGCCGAGCTGTTGCAGCTGCCCGTTGGTGAAACGTGCTGACACAACGCCTTTGGCATCGACATCAATGCCGGTCATACGGCCGGTGGTGTAGCCATCGTTATATAAATTGTTCACACCGAACTCATTGCCGTATTGCGTACTGGCGATAAAGTTCAAATCGAGACTGATAGGCGTGCTACCAGTGCCAGCATCAAAATCATCGTAGGAAACATTCGCGGTTAGTGGATCTAAAATCCCGTTACCGTTGAATGAAAGTGTCGAAAACGGATCGCCGCCATTTACCGTAACTGGCTGATTATCGACATACAGTCGCTGTTCCCATTGGTTGGGTGTAGCTGTGCGCGAGAAATACATGGTGGCCTGATGCGGCGTACCCAGCGAGTCAAAGACTGTCATCGAGGTCGCGTGGTTATAGCTGTCAGGCTGATCCGAATTGAATGGCGTTACCGCAGGTGGAGACACATTTGCTGGTAAGTTAACGCCAATATCGCCTTTTTCGCTGGCTTTTGGCGGGCTCTCAGTGGTTTGCAGCTTTAGATCAGATAGCGAACCAGTCGCGAAATTACCGCCAGCAGTAACCGGGAAGACTTGCAGCTTCTGCAAGTCACCATTGACCACGTTGCCTTCACGATCGACGCTGAATGCGCCAGCGCGTGAATACACCAAACCTTCGCGGCCTGACATGACGAAGAAGCCTTCGCCACTAACAGCCATATCTAGGTTGTTATTGGTGAAGTCGATATTGCCCTGCGAGAACTGCTGAGAAATGCTCGCAGTGCGAACACCAGCACCACTCGCCGTTGCAGAAAGGTCATTACTTGAGGTCGCAAAAACATCACTGAACAGCGCACGCGATGACTTGAAGCCAGCGGTATTGACGTTGGCAATGTTATGCGCGGTGACATCTAAGTGGGTTGAGGCAGCGTTGAGGCCGCTAAGTGCAATTCGAAAGCTCATGAGATAACTCCAGGGTCTTTGGTGTCGGCTTAGCCGACGGCTTTAACATCGGAAAGTTTGACGCTGCCCATCGGGCCTAAATCGAGTTGCGTGCCACCATTAGCTGGCAGGCTCACGCTTTGCACAGTGGCTTGCACTGCTGGCGCCAATGCCTCACTGGTGCTGCCACGTGTGGCCGTGACTTGAATGGTGTAATTGCCGTTGGGAGCAGCGACGTTGTCGTTATTCTTGCCATCCCACTGAAAATTGACGCTACCGGCGGCTTGTGGACCGAGGTTTATCTGACGCACTAACGCGCCTTTATCCGTCAAAATATCGACGCGAACGTTCTGCGCTGAGGCCTCTAAGTCGACTTGTCCATTAATTGGCGTACCTTGGTTTAAACCCACGGTATCGCCTGGCACGAGCACGGTTTTACCGATTAAACCCGAGGCATTAAGCCACTGTGTTGAGGACATGGAGTTGGCTAGGTCACTAATCGACGTCTTCATGTCGTTAATGCCAGCAACACTGGAGAGCTGCGCCATCTGCGCTAAAAACGCCGTATTATCGGTGGGCTTTAGCGGATCTTGGCTTTGCATCTGCGCCAACATCAGCTTCATAAAATCGGCTTGATCGAGATCGCTCAAGGTTTTACGGCTATCGCCAACGGCCGCAGTACCACTAGCAGCGCTACCTTTGTTGACCAAGCTATTAACTTGACTGAAGTCCATGACTTACTCCGTGCTTACTGTTGGCCGAGCTGCAAAGTGCGCAGCATCAGGGTTTTGGCGGTGGCAAAAATCTCGGCATTACTTTGGTAAGCACGCGAGGCGGAAATCATATTGGCCATCTCTTCCACGGCATTAACGTTGCTGCCGAAGATGTAGCCGTCTTTGTCGGCCATGGGGTGGCCGGGTAAATAGCGTTTGGGCACTTCAGCCTGACTGGTCTCAATGCCATCGACTTGAACGCCAACTTGAGTGGCGTTATTGATGCCGGCACCGGCACTGGAGTTGGCCATCATCGCGGCGAACACAGGTTGGCGGGCGCGATACGCACCTTCGGCCGTAGTGCTAACGGTGTCGACGTTGGCCATATTGCTGGCGGTGGTGTTGAGCCGCAGCATTTGCGCATTCATGCCTGAACTGGCGATATCAAAAATGCTCATGATTAACGACCTCCGGTGATGGCGGTTTTCATTGATGAAAATTTGCCGCCGAGAAATTGCAGCGTGGCTTGATAGCGCACGGTGTTGTCGGCAAAGGCAGCTTGCTCACGCTCGGCTTCGACGGTGTTGCCGTCGATAGACGATTGCAGTGGGATGCGGTATTTCAGGCTCTCGGCCGATGAACTAGAGCTAGCGCTAACGTTAGCGCCAGCTTGATTGATGCTGGTGCCGGAGCTAGAGACGCTAAGGCCTAGGTTATTAGTGTTTTGGCTGACGTTGCCTACGCTCATGCGTGAGTTATTGGCGTTGGCTGCGCTTTCGCCCATGGCACCAGCTAGCGCTGCTTTAAAATCAAAGTCGCGGGCTTGATAGCCTGGTGTGTCGGCATTCGCTATGTTGGAGGCGAGCACTTCGCTACGCATCGCGCGCAAATGCAGTGCCTTCTCATGCACGCCCAATACCGAATCAAAACTAATGCCCATCTTCCACCTCCGAACGCAATTCACGTCTGCTCAGAGATGAATTAGCAAACGCCGTGCCAATGTCTATTTAGATTTATTTTTCATGGACTTAGATACATTGACTAATGGCCTTAGCACGATCAGCAAGCTACCATCGGCAACATAGTCAGCATCTTGGCACTCATCCATGAACGAATATTTACTGCTCAGCCTCGCGGCATTTTTCGCTGGCGCATTGAATGCGGTCGCTGGCGGCGGCAGCTTTTTGACCTTGCCGGCGCTGATCTATTGCGGCGTACCACCGGTCATCGCCAACGCAACCGGCACGGTGGCGCTACTGCCAGGCTATGCCGCCAGCACGTGGGGCTTTCGCCAAGAACTCAAGCAACTGCAAGGCCTACACCTGCCACGCCTGCTAATGCTGAGCTTGTTCGGCGGCAGTCTCGGTGCCGGACTCTTACTGATCACCGATAACAACACCTTTAATCAGCTCATTCCGTGGCTGCTATTAGTCGCCACTCTGCTCTTTGCTTTCGCACCCAAACTCATGGCTGGTCGCACGCAAGCCTCACCTCTTGTCGCCCTGTCGGCACTTTTTCTGGTGGCGATATACGGTGGCTACTTCAACGGCGGCTTGGGCATTTTGCTGTTGGCGGCACTAAGCCTGCTTGGGCATAGCAATCTCGATGCCATGAATGGCGTCAAAAATTTGGTGTCGACCGTGCTCACGGCGATTGCTGTGATGATTTACGCCGCCGGAGATGTTGTTGCTTGGCCGCAAGCCTTAGTCATGATGCTCGCTGCAACCGCCGGTGGTTATTGGGGCGCCAAAATTGCCAAACGCTTGCCGGCGCTAGCCTTACGCCGCGGCATCATTGTTATTGGCGCAGTCATGACGGTGCTATTTTTCATTACGCTTTAAAGCCACTCGCCTCAACTGGCACGCATTTTGTAAGCCCATACAATAGAAGGATGCTAATCAGGCATCTAAGTGGCTGCAGTTTCCCTGCACCACCTGCTGTATTGAGGCTAAAGCCAATGAAGCTACTTCCTATATTTTCGCTAAACAGCCAGATACCCATTGCGCTAGCTTTGGTGATGCTACTGCTGCCCATCAACTCAGTGGCAGCACCCGCTCAGCGACTAGAGGCTATTGGTGAAGCCGCAGTCGACTTTGTCCGTAGCAATCATTCTTGGCAGGGTTTAAACGTCAGTTTTGAACAACCAACGCTAGATGAGCGTTTGAGCTTGAGCCCCTGCGAAGCGCCATTACAAGCCAGCATGCCTATCGGTGGCCGCATCGCTAAGCGCACCAGTATTGCCGTGAAGTGCCCAACTGCCGCGGGTTGGACCATCCATGTATCCGTGATAGCCAACGCCGAAGCCTCGGTTTTAGTGGCACGTCGCGCCATTAGCCGACACGAACAGATTCATGCTAATGACGTCATGGAAGCCAGTCGCGACATTACCAGCCTGCCCTATGGCTACTTAAGCGAGCTACCGGTTGGTGATGCTCTGCAGGCTAAAACCGGGATTGCCCAAGGCGCGGTTATCACGCCAGGAATGACTCAGGCCGCAAATGTCATCAAGCGCGGAGATATTGTCGCCATCGAATTAAGCGATACGCGCATGGCGATCAGCATGCGAGGTGTAGCACTGGCTGATGCCGCTGCTGGTGAATTAGTCGCGGTGAAAAACTCACAATCTGGGCGCACCGTGCAGGGCCAAGCCATGGCCAGCGGCAGAGTCAGAATCCAATAATCAGAAACAGATGAAATAGTTGTTAAAGTTTTACGGCGGACAGTCGATATGAAGGCAGACCACCAATTTTGGAGGATCTGCCATCATGGTAGACAAAATTAATTCAGCACCGGCACACCGGCCTGATCTCGTCCGCAACGACGCGAACAAACGTACTGAAGCTGCGAGCGAAAGCCGTGCCACATCAGGCACTTCCGCCGCTCAAGCAAATGCTGAGGCAGCGCCAACAGTAAAGGCTACAGGGAGCCAAAACACCTCTGTTACCTCACTGATTGAACGCGCCAAAGCAGCCGCTGAGCATGTGCCAGAGGTGGATCGTCAAAAGGTTGACGACATCAAACAGGCTATTGCACGCGGTGAGTTTCAAGTAAACCCGAAAGCGGTGGCACAAGCCTTCGTCTCGATGACGTTGAACGCCACACGCATGTGACTTAACTAACGCATGAGGAAATCGCCATGTCTATCCGAGAACCAGCACTGTGGCTCAATGAGCTAAGCGAACTATCGGGTCGCTTCAAAGAGCTTTTGGAGCGTGAACTGGCGCATTTATCAAGCTGGCCAGTGCTTAACTTGCCAGACTTTGCTCAGGCGAAAATACAGCTCAGTCGCAAGCTCGAACAACTTGAAAACGAACGTGTGCAATGGCTATCTAGCCAAGGCCAGCATGAGCGCGGGCGCTTAGCCATGCGCGAAGCTCTACACAAGCAGCCCAATGGCAGCCAGCTTCTCAAGCTTTGGGAACATGCCATGGGCATCTTGCAAGCCTGCCAACCGCTAAATCAGCAAGCCGGCCTAAGCATTAACTTGCTCGGTCAGCAAACACGCCGCAGCCTCGACATCCTCACCGGCAATGCTGCCCTTCCTGCCACCTATGGCAAACAAGGTCAGCAATCGGGTGGTTATTTACGAGGCAGCCTCGGGCAGGCCTAAGCCCGCTTGAGGCCTAGCTCTGCGTGCGCATTGCGCCGAACCAAGCAGCTGTCGTTCTGCCTCCAGCCGCGCAGGCATCCGTTGTCACACCCGCTCAAGCCATTGGCGCGGTGCTTCGCGTTGAGGTTTTAGCGCAACTCGATTTGCTACGTTATAAATTAAGAACGCCAACCGGTGAGCGTATTGCGGAAAGCCGCACGCCATTGAATGTGGGCGACAAACTGGCTCTGCAAGTTGTCGGCGGCGATGATAAGCGCTTGCTCGTCGACAAAATGCCGACGCCCGCTCAGCAAGCTAATACACAATTAAAAACCTTTTTACCGAAACAGCTCGACGCCAGTCGATTGATGGCTTTGCTGCCAGCACTAGCCGCAAAAGCTGAAGCGCCTGAGGGCGTGGCTAAGCTGCTTGAGCACTTGCCGAAACCCAGTCAGCTCATGCAGGCAGACACTCTGCAGCAGGCCATTAAAAATAGCGGTTTGTTTTATGAGCGCGGTTTAGCGCAAGGCATTTTGCCGCCGCCTGAAGACTTAAAACGCCAGATCCTTCAACTTCGCGATGAACTCAAACAAAAGCTTGGCCTCGATGCTAGCAACCAAACTACGACCGCTGGCGCTTCACATGCTGCCGGCAAAGTTGAGGCGCTTCAGCGCGCCACACTGCCCAATGCCCTGCTAGAGATTTTGGCGCAGTCGTTACCAAACTCGATGCTTCAATTGCTAGGCCAAGAGCTCGATGGTGTCTTGGCGCGTATGGTCAGCCATCAATTACTCCATGCTGGCGATGAGAAAAAGCAGCATCAGCAATGGCTTATGGAACTTCCTGTACAGGATCGTGACGGCATCGATTTGCTGCAGATTCATATCAGTAAAGATCGGCGTCAGGCCTCGCAACAACAGCCAGGTTTTGCCTTATGGAAAGTGTCCTTGAGTTTGTCATTACCAGATAAAGGCGCAGTGATTGCCACGCTATCTCAGCAAGATGAACGTGTGCATGTGCAGTTTCATGCCGAACAAGCCGACACGCATGCGTGGATAAATCAGCACTGCCCTGCGCTACGCCAACGCCTAATCGATTGCGGCCTTCAAGTCGGCCATGTGCAGGCACAACGTGGCCTGCCGCACGACGATACATTGCCCAAAGGTGCTAGCGGCTTATTGCAGGAGCGCGCATGAACAAGAAGCCAGCACAGGCCATCGCCCTGCATTACGATGGCCAGCGTGCGCCTCGCGTTACCGCTAAAGGTGAGGCTGAGGTTGCCGAGCGTATTGTCGCCCTGGCACGAGAACATGATGTGCCTATCCACGAGGACATCGAGCTTACCTCGCTACTTGCACGCGTGGATTTAGATGATGAAATCCCGCTATCACTATTTGTCGCAATTGCCGAAGTTTTGGCGTTTACCTATCGCCTAAAAGGCAAAACGCCAGCCACTCAACGTAGTGTGAGTAGCCGGCGTATTTTCGAACAAAATAACGATGAATAATTGACGCCTATTTTGGTGTAGGCACGTCGTCTATCGTTGGTGTAGATAAAGAGGCATTCGCCGCATCATTTGCCGCTTTCGAATCTGTTCGCAAAGATGGAATCACGATGACTACGCGGCGATTACGATTTCGCCCCGCTTCGGTGGCGTTATCAGCCACAGGACGATACTCACCAACACCGATAACCGCTAAGCGAGTTGGCTCTATGCCCTTCTCCATCAACAAATGCACAACACTGGCTGAGCGCGCTGCCGACAGCTCCCAATTCGATGGAAACACCGTGGTGTGAATCGGCATATTGTCGGTATGGCCCTCAACACGCACAGGGTTAGGGAAATTTGTCAGCACAACCGCTAGGCGCTGCATGATGTGAATGGCCTGAGGCGAAAGCACTGCGGTACCGCTAGCAAAGAGAATATCGGTTTGAATTTCAACCTCAATGCCCTGCGGCGTAGTGCGCACCACAATGACATTTTTATCAATCAAATCGGCCATTGCGGCTTTCACGGCGGAGGCCATCTCTTCGACCTGCTTCGCTGTCGAGTTCAGTCCAGCACCTTGGCCACCATCGAGCAATGATCCACCAGGCCCCATGGCTTGCGGCTTACTAAGTGATGGCGCCGTGGTCAATAACTTGGCCATGGCCGCAACTTCACCCACTTGCACAGGCGCTAAAGATTTAGGTGGGCCATTAAAGGCCTCTGCCATTGAGGCAGCAGCAACTCGATACTTACCTTCATTGACCGATGAGATCGCGTACATAACCACAAAAAATGCGAGCAATAAGATGATCAAGTCACCAAATGGAATGGCCCAGGCTTCATGGTTTACGTGATCTTCGTGCTTATGTTTTCTTGCCATCGTCTTTGCCTTTGCCTTTGGGTGCGCCGTGAACGACATAGCCTTGCAGACGGCTTTCGATATGACGTGGGTTTTCGCCCTGAGCAATCGAAGATAGGCCTTCGATAAACATCATGCGCATCTTCGCCTGCTCTTTGACGTGGTATTTGAGCTTATTGCCGAAGGGTAAGAAAAATAAGTTGGCTGATGCGATACCGTAAATGGTCGCAGTGAATGCGGCGGCGATGCCTGTGCCAAGCTTGCTAGGATCGGCCAAGTTGCCCATCACTGCCATCAGACCCAAAACCGCACCAACGATGCCTAGGGTCGGGGCGTAAATGCCCATCGATTCCCAGACTTTAGCGGCGGCGGTATCGAATTCTTCGCTGGACTCGAGTTCAACTTCTAAAATGCCGCGAATGCTTTCTGGCTCACCGCCATCGACCAGCAACTGCAAACCTTTGCGGATGAACTCATCGGTTTCGCCATCGACTTGCGATTCCAACCCCATTAAACCGTCTTTGCGGGCAATGCGACTCCACTCGACAATTTTGACAATAAGAGCTTCTAAATCAGTCGCTGGTGGCTTAAACAACCAACCAAATATCTTCATGCCACGCTTAAATACTGGCGCTGGAGTTTGGATCATGACGGCGGCCATGGTGCCGACCAATACGATCATCGCCGCGGCGCCACCGAGCAAGCCTTTAAGTCCAGCGCCTTTCAAAATAGCGCCAACAAGCAAGGCAGTAAACGCCATGACAATGCCAACTAGGGTCATGATATCCATGAATGTGCTTCCTCTTCTGCTGCGCCCTTAGGCCGCGACTTCAGTCCATTCGCCTAAGCGACTGCGCAGACGCAACACCGCCTGGCTGTGAATTTGACTGACACGAGACTCGCTAACCTCGAGCACCTCGCCAATCTCTTTTAAGTTCAAACCACGCTCGTAATACAGCGCTAAAACCATTTTTTCACGCTCAGGAAGACTGTCTATTTGCGTTGCCAAGGCCTCTGTAAAGCCGGCTTCTAGCAAAGCGCCCAATGGCTTATCGGTGCTGTCATCGGACTCTGGTGCATCGAAGCCATCTTCGCTGAGCTGATCTAAGCTAAACACTTTCAAGCTGCCGGCATCGCGCAATAACTCGTGATACTCAACAAGGCCAATACCCATCTCGCTCGCCACTTCAGCACCACTGGCCTCGCGGCCTTTGCGATGCTCAACACGGCGCATGGCCTGACTCATGTCGCGCACGCGTTTAGTGAGCGTGCGTGGTGCCCAACCTTCGCGGCGGACTTGATCGAGCATGGCACCGCGTATGCGAATGCTGGCAAAGGTCTCAAAACTCGCGCCTTTGTCATTCTCAAAATGGCTTGCGGCCTCAAGCAGGCCCATCATGCCGGCTTGAATTAAGTCATCTGCCTCAACGCTGGCTGGCATGCGCCCCGCCATGTGATAGGCGATTTTTTTGACCAGGCCAGCGTGACGCATCACTAGCTCATCACGACTGCCCATGGCCACCGATTGATAGGTGACATGCGCATTCATTAGGCAACTCCTGCTAGATTCGGTACCCCAAGCAAGCGCTCAACAAAAAACTCGATATGCCCACGAGCCGTGGTTGGTGGCGCCCATTGATCAACAACTGCTGCCAAGCGTTTGAACGCCGCTGTGGCATCGGTGGCAGGATAAAGTTCACTAACGGCTTTTTGACGACTAACGGCTTTCTTCAAGAATTCGTCGCGTGGCACTGCACCGGCATAACGTAGATTTACGTCGAGGAAGCGCTGAGCGACTTCATTGAGGCGGTTAAATACAGCGCGACCAGAGCGATCGCCGCTAACCATATTGCTCAAGACATTAAAATTGCTGATACCGGCATCGCGCTTTAAGACTTTGATCAAGCCGTAGGCATCGGCCAGTGAGGTAGGCTCTTCGGTTAGCACCACCAAAACATGCGTGCTGGCACGGGTAAAGGTAACCACAGAGTCTGAAACGCCGGCTGCAGTATCGACAATCATCACGTCAAAATCGTCGCCTAGATCGGCAAATCCCTGCACGATGCGCGCATGTTCGCTAGGTTGCATCTCTGCCATGCGCTTAATGCCGGAAGCTGCTGGCACAATGCGAATGCCGCAAGGGCCTTCAATCAAGATGTCGCGCAAATGCACACGGCCGGCAATGACATCTGCCAAGGTTTTTGTTGGCCGCAGACCAAGCAAAATATCAATATTACCCAAGCCTAAGTCGGCATCCATGAGTAAAACGCGGCGACCGAGTTTGGCGAGCTGGCAGGCTAAATTAACGGACACATTTGATTTGCCCACTCCGCCTTTTCCGCTCGTAACTGCAATGACGTTTACCGGTTTCATAGCCTACTTCCTTTTGTCATGTTCTTTTGATGCTAGGCATCGTGTTCGTATAAATGCTGGCTTATTAGGCCGATTGCGCTTGCTTAGGCGCCGTGCCAGCGCTGTGATTAATAAGCTCATCGGCTTGCACCATGGCTGCAGCCAGCAGCACTTCTATATCTTTGTTTGCAGTTTCTATGCCATCTGTCATGCGAGGGCTCTGATTAATCGCCGATAGCGTTAAGCCATAATCACTGAGCAGTGACAGCACGGGCGCCAAGGCATAGCTCATGTCGACGCGGGTTAGCGCCACAGAAGCAAGCGGTAGGCCAGCGCAACGGCTCATCAGGGCACGCAAGCTGCGAGGATCAGCGTCACTTGGTAGCGCTAAAATCACCTCAGCATGTGGTGCGCAGGCGAGCTGCATCATTAGGGCTTTCAGCGAAGCATCGTTACGCGCTTGCAAGCCCGCGGTATCAATAATCACTAAGCGCTCTTGGCTTAAACGCGCCAAGGTATCGCGCAGGTCATCCGGTGTGAATGCGCTGTGCACAGGCACGTCAAGCACTCGGCCGGCGGCACGCAGCTGCTCTTGCGCGCCTAGGCGATTGCCATCGGTGGTGACTAGTGTCAAACCACCGTGACCATGGCGACGGATATCTGACATGACCAATTTATTGACCAATGTGGTTTTACCGGCGCCTGCAGGGCCGATGATGAACACCACGCCGCGCTCTGGTAGCGCACTGGCATGAACTCCCTGCGCCAATGATTTGGCGATGGCTTCAGGTGCTGGCATGCCGGCTTTGATGGCATCCAGTAGCGCTGGCTTGGCCAGTAACCATTGATTACCTAAACCTAGAGCATCGGCCCACTGCGTCAATTCGTCTGGCAAATCAGAATGGCTAGAGACACTGGCTTGGCGTAAATGATTTTCTAGCCAATGACGAATCGAGCCCAACTCTTGCTTGAGCGCCAAAATATCGGCTTGGGCCTTGTCGGAGTCTTCCGCTGGCACGATAGGTTTTTTGACTAGTGTTGGTTTGACTACAGCTGGCTTGGCGGCGGGCTTAGCAATGTTAGCGGTAGGTGTAGCCGCTGCTGGCGATGGAGATACTGCTTTCACGCGATTGCCTGCCAAAGCATTGGCGGCCTTTTTACTGGCCTCAATGGCATGATTTGACGCTTCTTTGACAGAGGCGACAAATGAGGATGTGGTTGCTGATGCTGTTTGGCGGGTATTACGCATTAAAACATCGGCGCTGCTGCCTGCGCTGGAAATAGTAGCCGAGACGCCATCGCCAGCAATTCGCTGACCTGAGCCTGCGCCGCCGTCAACAGCCATGCCTAAATGACGAAGGTTTTCTTGGCGGCGGGCAATTTGATCAGCAGGCGTGATGGCCGAGGCAATTTCGGCGGCGCGATTAGCGCTGGCATCGATTGGCTGGCCTTTCGAGTTAACGATGGCACTTAGGTCATCGGCCGTGGCAATTAGCTCAACGCCACCGGCAACTTCGTAGCACGCCAAAATGCTGGCATCGTCGCCCAAAGCATCACGAATCATGCGCATACCAAGGTGGCTATTTGCGGCTTTGAATTTACGAATTTTCATCTCTTGCCCCTGTGCTAACTCGATGCGCTGTCAAAAACGTCGCGCTATATACCGGTTAATGCACAACTCATGCCAACCCAACGCGGCCGTTATGACCCATGGTCGACACTAGGCGTACTTCCTTGCTATCAGGCACTTCGTTATAGGACAAGACATTGAGGCCAGGCACGCTGCGACGAATAAATCGCGACAACCAAGAGCGAATCGCCGGTGACACAAGCAGCACCGCAGGACGCCCAGAAAGCTCTTGCGACTGGGTAAAATCGGCCAAGCCGTTTTGCAGTTTCTCCGCCAAGCTTGGCTCAATGCCAACACCGCCATTGCCACCCTTCAGTGTGTTTAGCAGCAGTTGCTCTAAGTCAGCATCTAGCGCCATTACTGGCAGTTCAGTTTCTAAGCCATTGATTTCTTGAACGATCATCCGACCCAAGGCCATGCGCACACCTTCGAGTAAGTCATCGGGGTTTTTCGTGCGCGGCGCTTGCTCGGCTAGCGACTCAGCGATCAAACGCAGGCTGCGAATAGACACACCCTCTTTCAATAAGTTCTGCAGTACACGCACTACCACGCTCAATGGCAGCTGCTTAGGCACCAAGCTTTCCACCAATTTCGAATCGCTTTTCGCCAAGCCATCGAGCAGTTGCTGAACCTCTTCGTGACCGAGCAATTCGTGTGCGTGTTGTTTAATAATTTGGCTTAAATGCGTGGCCATCACCGTGCCGTTATCGACCACGGTATAGCCCAAGGTCTGTGCTTGATCGCGTAAAAGCGGATCTATCCATACCGCTTCCATGCCGAAAGCTGGGTCACGGGTGGCGGTGCCGCGAATCTGGCCATGAACTTGGCCGGAGTTAATCGCTAACTCACAACCCATGATGATTTCGCCTTGAGCCACGGTGTCGCCGAGCAAAGTAATGCGGTAAGCACCAGGTGCCAAATCAAGATTGTCGCGGATGTGTACGGACTGCACCAAAAAGCCCAACTCCTTAGATAGCTTTTTACGCACGCCAGTAATGCGACCAATAAGCTCACCGCCCTGCGCACGATCGACCAATGGAATCAGGCGATAACCAACTTCTAGGCCAATGACATCGGTATTGGTGACATCTTCCCATTGCAGCTCAGTCGGCTCGATAGGCTTCACTGTGCCTGGAGCACCGGCATTGGCCATGCTGCCGCCTTCAACCACCTCAGGCTCTAGCGCTTTTTTCTGCATTAACCAGCCGCCGCCGGCACAGGTTGCTGCTAAGAGTAAAAACACCAAGTTTGGCATGCCGGGGATAATGCCAATCACACCCATAACCGTAGCGGCTAAATACAGCACGCGCGGGCTAGCCAGCACTTGTTTAACAACTTGCGTGCTCATGTCTTGGCTGCTGGAGATGCGCGTGACGATAACCGCCACGCCAATCGACAACAGCAGAGCTGGAATCTGTGCCACTAGGCCATCGCCAATGGCGAGTAGAACGTAGTTATTAGCAGCCTGATCGAATGACAAACCGTGCTGCAACATGCCGATGGCCAGACCACCGATGATATTGATGAATAGAATCAAGATGCCGGCGATGGCATCGCCACGAACGAATTTACTGGCACCGTCCATCGAACCGTAAAAGTCGGCCTCGGTGCGCACATCTTCACGGCGTTGGCGAGCTTGGTCCTGTGTCAAAACTCCGGCGTTTAAATCGGCATCAATAGCCATCTGCTTACCGGGCAATGAGTCCAAGGTGAAACGCGCGGTGACTTCCGAGACGCGACCTGCACCTTTGGTCACAACCATAAAGTTGATGATCACCAGAATGGCAAAGACCACGATACCGACAGCAAAATCACCACCAATAACGAAAGCACCAAATGACTCAATAACGTGACCTGCAGCGCCAGGGCCGTTATGGCCATCCATCAGCACAACGCGTGTGGAAGCGACGTTGAGACCTAGGCGCATCAAGGTGGCGAGCAGCAAAATGGTGGGGAAAGAGTTGAAGTCCATCGGCCGTTTCACATAGATCACGGCAAAGATGATGATCAGCGACAGCGCGATATTGAAGGTGAAAAATAAGTCCAACAAGATCGGTGGAATGGGCACAACCAGCATCGCCAGCAGCGCCAGGATCAGCAATAAGATGCCAAGGCCGTTACGGGTTAGGGTCTGAAAAGTCTCGCTGAGGTTCATCGTTAAATCCTGTCAGATAGCTGTCGTCGACCACTGGAGCAGGGGCTTCTGGGTATTCGCCACCCAAATCTTCCCACTGCCTAAGCTGGTATACGTAAGTCAGTATCTGAGCTACTGCAAGATAGAGGCCAGATGGGATCTCTTTATCTAAATCAGTGCTAGCGAACAGGGCTCGAGCTAGTCGAGGTGATGCCACTAAAGGCACTTGATTGGCTTTTCCTAAGGCACGAATGCGCGCTGCGACTTCATCCGCGCCTTTTGCTACGACTATTGGGGCGCCGCCGCCAGACTCGCGATAGCTCAAGGCAACGGCAAAGTGCGTGGGGTTGGTGATAATGACATCGGCCTTAGGTACATGATCCATCATGCGTCGACGTGCTGCCGCCTGCTGCATTTCGCGGATTTTCCCCTTCACTTCTGGGCGCCCGTTTGCCTCTTTATTCTCATCCGTAATTTCTTGATGAGACATCTTTAACTGCTTGTTAAAACTGAATATTTGCCACGGCACATCGATCAGCGCAATAACTAATAATGGCAGGCTCACGATGAGAAAAAACCAGAGCAGCATGCCGCCACTTTGGCGCATAGCCTGCTCTGGCGAGTGTCGGCTAAGATCTAAAATAGAGGGTGTGAGATAGCTCAATAAGCCATACGCAGCAGCGCCGATAAACACGACCTTGAGCATGGATTTGCCCAGCTCCACTAGGCTTTTAGCGGAAAAAACCTTACCTAAGCCAGTAATGGGATTGAGCTGATCGAGCTTGAGACTGAGCTTAAAAGTCCAGCCTCCAAGAGCAACAGAGGATACTAAGGCGGCAGCAAAACATAGCGCCATCAGCGGCCACATCAGCAATAGCCCTTCCACAAGCAGGCCATAGAATAAACTGGGCATGAGTTCGGGGTCAGGGTTAGCTAAAACCGCCGGAGAAAGCGCTACCGTCAATAAATTGGCAAGGTCGCGACCGATTTGCGGCCCCCAAGCAAATAGACCAACTGCAGCGGCGATCGTGACCATGGCCGTTGATAGTTCTTTAGAACGCGGAACCTGCCCTTTCTTTCGGGAGTCTTCGCGCTTTTTCGGGGTCGCCTCTTCGGTCTTTTCCTGGCCGTCATCACCGGACATTGGCGGCCTCCATTAATACGCCACCCTGTGCCAGAGCGGCGTTTAAAAGGCCTTCAAGCGCTGGCGCTATCGAAGGTAAAACCTGCCAAACGACAATAAAGCCGACCATCATGGTGAGCGGAAAACCGACGGCAAATAAGTTCATCGAAGGTGATGAGCGACTGATCACACCCATGGCGATTTGCACGACGAGCAAGGCCAACACGGCCGGCATGGCAATACGCATGGCCGCGCCGAACATGCTGCTAATGCCTTTTAACAATTGCTGAGCTGCATCTGGCGTGATTGATAATGTGCCTGGCGGCCAGCTAATAAAGCTTTTCATCAAGAGCTCAAGAAAGGCCAAATGGCCATCGAGAGCCATAAACAGCAGCAGCGTAATCAGCATCAAAAACTGCCCCAACACCGGCACTGGCGTGCCTTGCTGCTGATCGATCAATGTTGCGAAACCTAGACCCATGCCGGTAGCAATTAAAGAGCCAGCGAGCATGACGGCCTCAAAGGTGAGCTGAACTAAAAAACCCAGGCAAATGCCAATTAGCAGCTCATTGGCAGCCATTAATATGCCGCTGGCAGAGAAGGGATTAAAGTCGTTTACGGGAGTGCCCGCCTGCGTCAACACCATGGGAGCGATCAGCGCGCTTAAAACAACGGCAATGAAGATGCGAAACTGCCCAGGCACGCCTTTTCCGCTGAATAGCGGTGCCGACAAAATAGCACCACTGATGCGGCAAAAAGGCAGCCAAAAGGCTGCCAGCCAGCTCAGAAGTTGCGCTTCATTGACGGCGAAATTCATCGCCCTAGCCCACTAAGTCAGGGATCATTTGAATCAATTCGCGCGTGTAATCAACCAGCGTTCGTAGCATCCAAGGCCCAGTAAGGCCAAGCACCACAATCAAGACAATGAGCTTGGGAATAAAGCTTAGTGTCATGTCCTGAATCTGCGTTGCGGCCTGAAACATACCGATAATCAAACCCGCCGCCAGCGCAGCCAATAGTAATGGAGCTGCCAACAACACCGTCACCATAATGGCTTGTCGGCCGATCTCAATGACGGTATCTGGTGTCATGGCGTGGCTCCCATATGAAAGCTTGCCGCCAGCGAGCCCATGATCAGACTCCAGCCATCGACCAGTACAAACAGCATGATTTTGAATGGCAGCGAAATCATCATCGGCGACAACATCATCATGCCCATAGACATCAAGACGCTGGCAACCACAAGGTCAATAACCACGAAGGGAATGAATAATAGAAAGCCAATTTGAAACGCCGTTTTCAACTCGCTGGTGAGAAACGAGGCCATGAGAATGGTAAATGGCACATCATCTGGACTTGCCATCGGGCCAACACCGGCGATTTCAGCGAACATCGCGATGTCATCTTCGCGAGTCTGCTTCAGCATAAAACTGCGAAATGGCACAAAGCCCTTTTCCACAGCCGGCACAAAGGTCAGCTCATCATTCATATAGGGCACAACCGCTTCGGTATATGCCTGATTCAACACTGGGCTCATGATAAACAGCGTCAAAAACAAAGCTGCGCTAAGCAGCACTTGGTTTGATGGTGCCTGCCCCGTGCCCAAGGCTTGGCGCAAAATACCGAGAACAATGATGATGCGTGTGAACGCGGTCATGCCCAGCAAAATAGCCGGCAGCAACGTTAGCGCAGTCATGATCGCTAGTAGTTGTAGCGACACCGAATAATCGCCAGCGCTTGATGTGCTAACGCCTGGAATGCCAGTCGGCGCGGCCATCGCAAGCGAAGGCAGTAGCATCAATAGCGCTGTGAAAATTTGGTTTTTCTTAGTCAGCACCGAAGGCGACAAAAAGCGCCGCAAGCTCATGACGATGCTCCAGGACGGCGCAGGCCTTGAGTAGCCAAAACGCTGCGTAAATGCGTCATAAAGTCAGGAGATGTTGGCAGCGATGAGTCGCCCTCACTACCCTGCACTGGGCTCGGCCCCTGCCATGTGTGTAGCGGGCGGATGCTACCTGGCGTGCAACCAATCAGCACGTTTTCATCGCCGACTCTGAGTAAAATCACACGCTCTTTTAAACCTAATGATAGTTGCGCCGTGACCTGCAAAGCACCTTCGCGTGGGGCTTGGATTTTTTGAAAACGACGGATCATCCATGCCGCGCCTAATAGCAGCGCCACCACAAAGGTTAGGCCCAGAAATACCGACAGCAGATTGCCCGCCGATAAAGGATCTTTCGGCAAATTAGCCGCTGGAGCAGCTTGCGCCACCAAGGGTAAGGCAAGCCATGCACCAATGAGCGAATAAAAAAGCGAGTGGCGCACTATCATAGAAAATCCTTATTAAACGCTTAGTGAAGGCGGCGTATGCGCTCTTCTGGGCTCACGACTTCAGTCAGCATGATGCCGAACTTGTCTTTTACAACGACAATTTCACCACGCGCAACTAGCGTGCCATTAACTAATACATCGAGCGGCTCGCCTGCCATGCGGTCAAGCTCAATAATCGCGCCTTGGCTGAGCTTGAGCAGATCACTAATGCTCATGCGAGCGCGACCGACCTCAATCGACACTGTCACACTGACATCTAAAATCATGTCTAAATTAACGTTGGGCGCACTGCTGGCAGCAGCTGCAGGCTGGCTTTGTAGCTCACCAAAGGCGGCGGCTTGAATATCGTCTGCTTGGAAATCGTTGTCACTCATGGCTATAGCTCCACTGGTTAAAGGCTTAGTCGCGGCGGCGTATGGCCGGATAAATATGTTTAATTTTGGCCGACAGCTGGCCGTGATGCGTACCAAAGCTTGCCGTCATCAAAGGCTGACCTTCGAGCTGAATCGTGACTTGCGAGGGATTATCGATAGGTAAAATATCGCCCACCTGTAAGTTACAAACGCGCTTCAAGCTCACTTTGCTATCACCGAGTTTGGCGACTAAAGACAGCTGGCTTTCAACTAAGCCAGACATCAAACGCGTGCGCCATTGCTCGTCATGCTCCTGCCTAGTGGTTCGAACAACACCACCCAAGCTATCGCGAATTGGGTCAATGGCCGCCCATGGCACCACCGACAATAACTCTGCTTCATGTGTGCCAATTTGCACGGTGAAGCGCGTCACCATTAATGTGTCGGACTGCTGTAGTTCATCGACAAAACGAAAATCGTGGTAGTGCTCATCAATGACTGGATTGATGTCGACAGCGGTATGCCAAGCAGCTGTTATCGCAGGAATCAAGCTTTCGGTTAGTCGCTCCATAAAGCGCGATTCTGATGGCGAAAAATCCTGGGCACGCACATGTTGCGAACGGCCGCGACCACCATAGAAATGATCAACCAGCGTGAACACCAGCTCAGCTTCGAAGGCTAAGTAAATCGGCGAGCCTAATGGCTCAGCACGCATGCTAACGATATATGCCGGAGCGGCTGTGCTGCGCATAACCTCGGCAAACTTCATCACGGCAATACGATCAGCACGGATATTATCTACGCTGGGCACCCATTGGCGCATTTGCTGCTTAATGCCTTCAGCTAAGCTCGATTGCACTTGTGACAAAGCCGGAATAAGTCGCGACACCGCATATTCTTGGCTAGCAAAATCGTACTTCTCGCCGCCGCCACGAATATCGTCAGTGCTATCTGTGATCAGGCCTTCGGCACCCTCGCCGATTAGCGCATCAAGCTCTTCTTGTTCCAGAATATCGCCCATGACGTGCTCCTTATTGCACCACAAGTTTGGTGAAATAGACGGCTTCAATACCGCCAGAGCCTGTATCGGCAGTTAGCACTTCATTGATTTTATTGAGTAAGGCGGCTTGCAGAGCCAAACGGCCTTCCGGTGTGCCGATCGACTCGCGATTTTGCGCACTCAGTAGCAGCAGCACGTCATTACGAATATGTGGCATGGCTTTGGTGGCGCGATCGACTACCGATGAGTCGCGATACATCAGATTAATTTCAACTTGCAGAAAGCGTGTCGCGAAACCGTCTTCGATGTTGACGGTAAAGGCAGGATCCATCGGTAGGTAGGCAGCAGCCGCTTTTACAGGGACAGGTGCAGCTTCCGTTGCGCTAGCAGCTGCATGGCCACCAAAAGCGCCGGTGACGAATAAGGTGCCGCCAACAGCAGCCGCCAGTAGTACTGCGACGCCTACACCTATCATGACCATTTTTTTCATTTGCCAATTCCTACTGAGTGCTCGCCTTGGGGGCGCGAATACTAGTGAATAAGCAAATGCTGTGCCATGTTACTTAAATCATTTATTTCAAGTACTTATGGATATATCTCAGCAGATAATAGCGGCGTCAAATAATTGGCAAAGCAATAGCGTCAGGCTTTTGACCCTTGCGCCTCAGCCAGCGCCACTAGGCGATCTAGCACGCGCACGGTCAAACGTTCTGGCGAGCCCTGCTCATCGACAACACCTAGCTCAAATGCCGCTCGTGGCATGCCATAGACAACTGAGCTGGCCTCATCTTGGGCAAAACAATAAGCGCCCGCAGCCTTCATTGCGGCCATGCCTTGCGCGCCATCGCGGCCCATGCCGGTGAGCAACACTGAGGTCGCATTTTTCCCTAAAACTTTGGCAGCACTATCAAATAAAACATCTACCGAAGGCCGATGTCTATTTACCTCGGGACCTTCAGAAAGCACGATTTTGTAGCTGCCACCGGTCACACGCTCGAGCAAAATATGCGCATGCCCCGGTGCTATATAAACACAGCCCGGGCGTATCACATCTCCCGCTGCGGCCTCTTTGATATGCACTTCACATTCATTATTTAAGCGCGTGGCAAAACGCTGTGTAAAACCCTCAGGCATGTGCTGAACAATCAAAACCGGTGGCGTGTTGATGGGTAAGCCCATAACAAAGCGTTTGATCGCTTCGGTGCCTCCTGTGGAAGCGCCAAGGCAAATGATGTGGTTAAGAGGATACTTTCGCTTTGGATCAACAGTTGGTCTTGCACTGGAAAGCGTTGGCTCCACTCGCTTGAACTGATGCCCTGCTTCCGCTGCTTGGCGAATTTTCTGCGTAATTTCTGTCGCCATTTGGTTTAGATCGGCACGGCCTTTGAGCTGGCGCTTACTGATGAAATCCATCGCACCCAAGTCTAGCGCATGCAAAGCCAGATCAGAGTCGACATCGCCAGCACTCGAAATCATCAACACCGGCAATGGATTTAAGCGCATCAGGCGCTCTAGAAAGCTAATGCCATCCATGCCCGGCATTTCCACATCGAGCGTCACGACATCGGGCTGTAATTCACGAATTAGCTGGCGTGCAGTAGCCGTTTCTGGCGCAGTCGCAATCACTCGCATATCGGGCTGACGATTAATGATTTCCGACAATAACAAACGCATCGCCGATGAATCATCAACGACCAAGACACGAATAGGCTGTAGCGAAGCAGATGTAGCCATATGCGATACCTTAATGTCTTAAATTGGCCCGATACGCCTGCTCAATTCGAGCGACTTTAGGGTTGTAGTCGGTTTTCATTTTTCGCATCATCACGCGGCCGCTATCGGGGAAAAAATACAACTTCCGAGGATAAACATCGCCGAGATTACATGCCCTGATAGGAATGCCAAGCTCTTCTAAATACTGCAGCACAAAGGCAGCGTTATCGTCACCAATATCGCTAGCATTAAAACCACGTAGCACTCGTCCACCGCCAAATACTTTTGCTTCTAATGACTGCTTCATCGCGCCATGAGCGAGCACACGCTCAATCAAAGTATCCATGGCAAATTGGCCATAGCGCATGCAATCAGCCTCTTCACCATTTTCATCAGCGCTTGCAGCCAACATAAAGTGATTCATGCCACCAATACGGGTAACCGGATCCCAAATAACTGCTGACACACAAGAGCCTAAAACGGTGGCTATGATCACCTCACCACTGGCGACAAAAAATTGCCCCGGCATGATCTTGATGATCTCGCGCTTAAACTGATGATCAAAAAATCTCGAGGTTGCTAGAAACTCCTCACCGACTGCAGCGTCATATCGCGGGCGGCGCCGCTGCGAGGCCATGGCAAATCACCCCGCCGACGAGCGCGATAGCTGGCGCTCGTATACTGTCTTGCCACGTAAGCGGAAAAGATCGTTTAAATGTAGCAAGGACTCAGAATGCCCAACAAATAACTGAGCGTTAGCATTCATATAAGGCGTGAACTTCTCTAATACCTTGCGCTGCGTATCTTTATCGAAATAGATCAGTACATTACGGCAAAAAAGTGCGTCGAAAACACCCTGGATAGGCCATTGATTATCGAGCAAGTTGAGCTGCTTAAAAGTCACTAAATCGCGTACTTCGGGGCGTACACGCACCATGCCTTCATTGCTGCCTTTGCCACGCATAAAGTAGCGCAAATACTTAGGGTCAAGCTTCTCAATACGATCTGCTCGATACACGCCGGTGTCTGCCTTCGCCAGCACACTGGTGTCAATATCGGTAGCGATGACTTCCACTGGAGGTTTTTTACCGAAGACCTCTAAAGCCGTCATTGCTAATGAGTAAGGCTCTTCGCCGGTCGACGCTGCACTGCACCAAATACGAAATGGTCGGCTTTTATCTGTGTGCGAGCGCATCAAGGACTCAAGGATGGGAAAGTGATAATCCTCACGGAAAAACGCCGTTAAG
>NZ_CEYEMI010000001.1:261127-275620 GCF_982810325.1 Paraperlucidibaca sp. | reverse complement strand
TTCACGGTGCCGGAGCGAAACACGCCGGCTTCGGTCACGCCTAAATGCAGCGGATTATCGATTTGCGCCGACAGCAGGCGATAAGCATCAAGCGTTAAAAACACATTGGATGCTTTCACGCTAACTTTGAATTCGTGGAAGTTTAGACGGTCAAGAATATCGATATGGCGCATGGCCGATTCAAGCAAGGCCGCGCCAGTGGGTTCGCCATACTTTTTCTGAATGTCTTTTTCCAGCGAGCCAGCATTGACGCCGATGCGGATCGAAATGCCGTGATGGCGCGCGGCGGCAACGACTTCGCGGACCTTATCATCGGAGCCGATATTGCCGGGGTTGATGCGCAAGCAATCGGCACCGTAGTCGGCCACGGCCAGCGCTATCTTGTGGTCAAAATGGATGTCGGCAACCAGCGGCACGTCGACTTGTTGGCGAATTAAGCCAAAGGCTTTCGCGGCCTCCATGGTCGGTACTGACACGCGCACAATATCGGCGCCGGCGTCGGCGCAGCGCTGAATCTGCGCCACGGTGGCAGCGACATCGCAAGTTTCGGTGTTGGTCATGGTTTGCACAGTGATCGGCGCATCACCGCCCACAAAGACATTGCCGACGCGAATTTTGCGGGTCAGACGGCGCTTAATGGGTGACTCGTGCATGCTCATGGCTACCTCGTTATACGACTGGTTTAGCGGCCGAGACGGAAACTGGCGATCTCACCACGTGTGTACGGTTTCAAGTTTATAGGCGTGCCATTGCGGCTCATCTGCGTATCGCGGACGCTGCCGATATTAATCGCAAATGGTGGCTGGCCGGTGACAGTAACCGACTGGCCCGCGTTTTTTAGGCCATACACCAGCTCTTGACCTGTGGAGTCACGAACACTGATCCACGACTTACCGGTGAAATTAAAGCTCAGGGTATCGCTACGTGGCGGCACTGGCGCAGCCGCTTCTGCCGGAGCAGCTGGCAAGCTCACCACGGGAATAGTTGTGGTCGGCGCGGCGGTGTTTGCCGCTGCAGGGCTTGGCGTGGGGGCAATGACTGGTATCGATGCAGGCAGCACAGGCTTAGCTGCTGGCGCTGGCGTAGTGGCAGGGGCTGCGGCTGATGTTGCAGGTGCTGTGGCAACTGTTGAGGCATCAGGTGTTGAAGCCGCTGCTGGATTCACTGTGCCAGCTGCAGTCACCGGCGCATTGCTTAATGAGCCAGCGCTTACACCTGTAGAGGCCGATGACCCAAGGACCGTGGCCGGCGTTGGTGCAACCGCGGCATTTAAATCGATGGTTTCGCTAGTTTCTTGTGCTGGGCTAACAGTCGTCGAGTCATTCCAAAACAAGCTGCCGAGCAATAAAGCCAACAGCAATAAAACGGAGCCCCACGACAGCAAGGTCGCCAAAGGAAACTGGCGGGCCGTGCGCGTGAAAAAGGTGCGACGACTGGATGCTGAACTGCTATATGCCGCAGGTTTGTGCGCGACCCGAGGCTTTTCATCAGCCACCAATGCTGCAGCTGCCGTACGAGCCTGCCAAATAACATCAAACTCGGCTACTAATGCATCGGCAGATACGCCTACGATGCCGGCATAACGACGTAAATATCCGCGCACAAATGTGGTGCCTGGCAAGGTGTCGTAGTCGTCGGCCTCAAGCGCTTTTAAGTAGCGTGAGGTCAGCAAGGTCTCTTTCGCGACTTGCTCCAAGCTCATGCCTTTGCCTTCGCGCGCCACGCGTAATTTTGCGCCAGGACTCAGCGAGTCTGACTTGGCTGTAGCGGCGACTTGCGCTTCCGTAGCTTCTGGTACGGGCACTTCCTGCGCCTGTTTGGATTCGTCGGCAGTGCTCACGGCATCATCCTCAATCTATCGAACGTGTTGTTATTATTTGGGCATCACGGGTACTGGCTTGCCAGCGCTCCGCGCGACGTGTGCGATCTTTCACCTGCCCCACCAATTGGCCGCAAGCGGCGTCGATATCATCACCACGAGTGGCACGAATGGTGGTGGTAAATCCGGCGCGAATCAATGTGTTTTGAAACGCTAAAATGCGCTCGCGTGGCGAACACAGGTAGGGCGTATGCGGAAACGGGTTAAACGGAATTAAGTTGATCTTGCTCGGCACATCTTTCAGCAGTGCAGCGAGCTGACGCGCATGTTCAGGCTGGTCATTCACACCATCGAGCATGACGTATTCCATGGTAACTTTGCGGCGACCAATTTCTTTGCCTTGATGATGCAATAGCCAGCGCTTACAGGCAGCCATTAACTCAGCCAAGGGGTATTTTTTATTGATCGGCACCAGCTCATTGCGCAGCGCATCGTTAGGCGCGTGCAATGACACCGCCAATGCGACATCCATGGTTTGCGTGAGTTTGTCGAGCATGGGCACCACGCCCGAGGTCGACAGCGTAACGCGGCGTTTCGACAGGCCATAAGCAAAGTCGTCGAGCATGATGCTCATCGCGGGCATCACCGCATCGAGATTGAGCAAGGGCTCGCCCATGCCCATCATCACCACATTGGTGAGTGCGCGGGTACGAGTAAGCTCGCCATCGGCATTGCGGCCAGTGAACTCGCCTTCATCTAAATATGAGCGGTTAGCTATCCAGACTTGGCCAATGATTTCTGCAGCGGATAAGTCGCGCATGAAACCTTGTTTGCCAGTCGAACAAAAGCTGCAATCGAGCGCGCAGCCGACTTGCGAAGACACACATAAAGTTTTGCGATCGCCATCAGGAATGAGTACGGCTTCGACCATGGCATTGTCGCCAACCTTGATGATCCACTTGCGTGTGCCATCGGCTGAAAAATGCTTGTAGGTGACTTCCGGTGGGCGTACTTCAGCGTACTGTTCGAGCTTAACGCGCAGTGTTTTCGCCAGATTAGTCATCTCGGCAAAGTCACTGACGCCCTGCTGATGTATCCATTTCATGACTTGACCGGCACGAAATTTTTTCTCGCCAATGGTGGCGAAATAGTCTTCCATTTCTTGGCGGCTCAAGCCCAGCAAATTTTGCTTGGCAGGGGTATCAGTCATATCATTCTCGACGGGTTGCTACACCAATTATGTCGTTACTCAAGGCTCAGGAAATCATAAACCTTGGTGTGCGAAGGCCGCGGCATCGAAATGCTGCGGCCTATCACGGCGACGTTTAGCTTCGAAAGCTGTGTCGCATGCGCAGCTCATGGACTGTATCAGAACATGAGCTTTCACACCTTAGCGGGTGCGGGCAAAAACTTCTAATTCACTGAAGAAATAGCCAATTTCGCGAGCAGCCGACGTAGTTGAGTCGGAGCCGTGAGCGGCGTTTTCATCGATGCTAACAGCGAAGTCAGCGCGGATAGTGCCTGGCGCTGCATCTTTAGGGTTAGTTGCACCCAAAATGTCACGGTGAGCCAATACAGCGTTTTCGCCTTCTAAGGCGCTAACAACTACTGGACCGGAAGTCATGAAAGCGACCAAGTCTTTGAAGAAGCCGCGTTCGCGGTGCTCAGCGTAGAAGCCTTCAGCTTCGGCTTGCGACAGGTGCTTCATTTTAGTAGCAACAATAACCAAGCCAGCAGCTTCAAAGCGGCTGAAAATAGCACCAATAGCGTTTTTGCCAACAGCATCGGGTTTAACAATAGACAGGGTACGTTCGATCGCCATGAGGCACTCCAAAAAAATTAGTCTGCGCTGGCCCAGTGCCAGTCAATGGGCGCAAATTATACGCGCTTAAACTTCGTCTATCCACGCCATTTGAATGGCTTCTAAGACTTTTTCGCCACAATGCGCGGGGTCGTCATTGAACTCAGGCAGCGCCATTACCCATTCCCGTAAGTCGGTAAAACGCACGGTAAGCGGGTCAATATTAGGGTGCGCATCGCACAGAGCAATGGCGATTTCTAGCGTATCAGTCCATTTTAATGACATGACGACCTCAGTGTTTTTCTGATGCGTGGTTGAGTGTGTAGCGCGGGATTTCGACGACTAAATCTTCGTTCGCCACTCTTGCCTGACATGACAAACGTGACTCAGCCTCTAAACCCCAGGCTTTATCGAGCAAGTCTTCTTCCAATTCGTCGAGCTCGCCGAGCGAATTAAAACCTTCGCGTACCACTACGTGACAGGTCGTGCAGGCACAGGACTTTTCGCAGGCATGCTCAATTTCTATGCCATGGCGCAAGGCCGCGTCGCAGACAGTTTCGCCAACATTTGCTTCGATCACTGCGCCATCAGGGCAGACCTCGTGATGCGGCAAAATAATGATCTGCGGCATGTTATTTCTCCTCGAGCTGAGTCAGGGTTTTGCCGGTAAAGGCCGATTGTATGCCAGCGTCCATGCGCCGGGCGGCAAAGGCTTCACTGGCTGCATTGAGCGCTTCTGCGGCGGCAGTAATGGCCGCGCTATCATCGCCACTAGCTAATGTTTTGAGTGCGCCGACTTGCTCATTGAGTAGCTGCAACTCTGCGCTATCGAGCAAATGGCTGTCTTTCGCTAGCGCTGCCTCGATGGCTAACCACAAGCGTTCAGCTTCGGCTTTGGCCTCATGCAAACTGCGCGCGTGCATGTCATCGCTGGCGTGCGCTTGCGACTCTTTGAGCAGGCGCAAAATATCGTCGTCCGCCAAGCCCCATGAAGGCTTCACCACAATATCGGCGCGCACACCGGAAGTGGTTTCCATGGCGCTAACGCTGAGCAGGCCATCGGCATCGACTTGAAAGGTCACCACGATGCGCGCAGCACCAGCAACCATCGGCGGAATGCCGCGTAATTCAAATCTCGCCAATGAGCGGCAATCGGCCACTAGCTCGCGCTCACCTTGCAGCACGTGCAGGCTCATCGCGGTTTGACCATCCTTGAAAGTGGTGAATTCTTGCCCGCGCGTGACCGGAATCGGCGTGTTGCGCGGCACAATTTTTTCCACCAAACCGCCATAGGTTTCTAAACCTAAAGACAGCGGGATGACATCGAGCAATAACAAGTCGCTATCGGGCTTATTACCGACTAAGACATCGGCCTGAACAGCTGCGCCAATAGCGACGACTTGATCAGGATCGAGATGCGCCAGTGCTGGCTTACCGAAAAATGTACCAACACGTTCGCGCACCAAAGGCACACGCGTTGAGCCACCAACCAATACCGCTTCGCTTAAATCAGCGGGCTTTAAACCAGCATCACGCAGGGCGCGACGACAGGCTTTCAGCGTACGATCGACCAGTGGCATGATCAGCGCTTCGAAAGCTTCGCGCGTGAGTGTGCCCTGCCAATCGGCAGGCGCACCACCAGTGCCTTCACTAATGTTCAGCGTTACCGATTGACGCTCGGTAAGCGCTTCTTTAACTTTACGCGCGGTGGTTAGCAAACGACGCTGTGCATCGGCATCGGGCTGAGTAATCTGAGCTTGCTGCATCAACCAAGTCGCGATGACATGATCGAAGTCATCGCCGCCGAGGGCTGAATCACCACCGGTTGAGAGTACTTCAAACACGCCTTTATGCAGACGCAAAATAGAAATATCGAAGGTGCCGCCGCCAAGATCATAGATGGCGTGTACGCCTTCAGCTTCACGATCTAAGCCATAAGCCACCGCAGCTGCAGTTGGCTCATTCAACAAGCGCAACACATTCAGACCTGCCACACGGGCGGCATCTTTAGTGGCTTGGCGTTGCGACTCATCAAAATACGCCGGCACGGTAATCACTGCGCCCGCCAGCTCGCCACCCATAACGACTTCGGCGCGTATGCGTAGCGCTTTCAAAATCTCGCTGGATGCTTCCACCGGACTACGTTCACCGGCGGCGGTTTGAAAATACGGCACGCCATTGTCATGAGTGACGATGTTGTATGGCAGCTGGTCGCCCAAAGCTTGAGCGGCATCGGCTCCACGACCCATAAAGCGCTTTACCGAAGCCAGTGTATTGATGGCGTCATGACCACCACGCTCGCGCGCAGCCTCGCCGACTGTCACCGCACCATCGGCAGCGTAATGCACGACAGATGGCAGCAACACATGCCCAGTGGCATCGGGCAATACGCGAGGCAAGCCACTTTGCACAGTGGCAACTAATGAATGGGTGGTGCCTAGATCAATGCCGACCGCCAAACGATGCTGATGCGGGGCCTGGGCTTGACCGGGTTCGGCGATTTGTAACAAAGCCATTAATACAGATCCTGTTCGTCTTCTAGGCGCTCAATATGGCGATCGATCTCGCTCAGCAAGCGCTGCATGAATTGCATTTTACGCACGGTATCTTGTGCCTCTGACCAGTCTGGCTCGGCATAATCGATGGCAAATTCGCGCTGCAAACTCGCCTGCCATTGCCCAACTTCATCGCGCAGACCTTCTAAGCCTTCAATGCTGTCGGCTTCGTCGAGCTGTTCGCGCAGATCCATTTGCGCCATGAGAAAGTCAGTGTCGGAAACCGTCGTGCTTTCGTTGTCGATGCCGAAGCCTGCAAGCTCGAGCAGATAGCGCGCACGACGCACAGGGTCGCGCAGCGTGTCATGGGCAGAATTGATGCGCGATGACATCAGCACGGCCTGCTGCTGTGCTTGCTCATCGTGGCTAAAGCGATCGGGATGGTATTGCTGCTGCAACTGACGCCATACAGGGCTTAAGGCCTGCGCGTCGAGACCATAAGCCACCGGCAAACCAAATAAGGCAAAGTAGTTTTCACTGCTATCCACACGCGACTCCGGAAACGGGCTCATGGGCCAAACCGCGGCTTACACCGTAAACGATTCGCCGCAGCCGCATTCGCCCTTTTGATTGGGGTTGGTGAACTTAAAGCCTTCGTTGAGGCCTTCTTTGACGAAATCCATTTGCGTGCCGTCTAGGTAGGCCAAGCTTTTCGGGTCGACAATGACTTTGATGCCATGCGACTCAAACACTTGATCTTCTGGAGCAATGGCGTCGACAAACTCGAGCACATAAGCCAAGCCAGAGCAGCCCGAGGTTTTAATGCCCACGCGCACGCCCTCGCCTTTGCTGCGGCCGGCTAGGCAAGCGGCAATATGACGTGCGGCGGGTTCGCTGAGACTAATGGCCATGGACTAACTCCTCGTAGCTATTTGTGTCTGTACGACGCTTAAGCGCCGTGCTTTTTACGGTAATCGGCAACCGCTGCTTTAATCGCATCTTCGGCCAACACTGAGCAGTGAATTTTCACTGGTGGTAGTGCTAACTCTTCTGCGATTTGCGTGTTTTTGATGCCCGCTGCTTCGTCCAAGCTCTTGCCTTTCACCCATTCGGTGACCAGCGAGCTCGAGGCAATGGCCGAGCCACAGCCGTAAGTTTTGAACTTGGCATCTTCGATCACGCCAGCAGCGTTGACCTTGATTTGCAGCTGCATAACGTCGCCGCAAGCAGGTGCGCCAACCATGCCAGTACCAACATCGGCATCGCCTTTGTCGAGCTTGCCAACGTTGCGCGGGTTTTCGTAATGGTCGATGACTTTTTCGCTATAGGCCATGATAATTCTCCTCGTCTACTGGGTAGGTTTAGTGTGCTGCCCACTGCACGGTTGATAGGTCAATACCATCTTTGTACATATCCCAAAGTGGTGATAAATCGCGTAAACGATTAACCGCATCCTTGGCATGCCCGATGACGTAATCGATGTCGGCCTCAGTGGTGAAGCGTCCAGTGGTGAAGCGAATCGAGCTGTGCGCTAGCTCATCGGTTAAGCCTAAAGCGCGCAACACATACGATGGCTCAAGGCTAGCCGAGGTACAGGCCGAGCCCGACGACACCGCTAGATCTTTCAACGCCATGATCAGCGACTCACCTTCAACCAAGTTGAAACTGACGTTTAAGTTACCGGCAATGCGCTGTTCCAGCGAGCCGTTAACAAAAACTTGCTCGAGATCTTGAAAACCGGCCCAGAGGCGGTCGCGCAGGCTACGCAGGCGCTCTTGCTCAGCATGCATCTCAAGTTTCGCGAGGCGGAAAGCTTCGCCCATACCCACCAACTGGTGCGTAGGCAAGGTGCCCGAACGCATACCGCGCTCATGACCACCACCGTGAATTTGCGCTTCTAGACGCACACGTGGCTTACGACGCACGAAGAGTGCGCCAACGCCTTTCGGGCCATAGGTTTTGTGCGCACAAAAGCTCATCAAATCAACTTTCATGGTGTCTAAGTCGATGTCGATTTTGCCTGTTGATTGCGCGGCATCTACGTGGAATAAAATGCCACGAGCGCGAGTAATTTCACCAATCGCAGCGATGTCGGTGATGGTGCCGATTTCGTTATTGACGTGCATCAGCGAGACCAAAATAGTGTCATCACGCAGTGCAGCTTCGACCATCGCTGGCTGAATCAAACCAGTACCAGCCTCGGGGTCTAGGTAAGTAACTTCAAAACCTTCACGCTCAAGCTGACGGCAGGCGTCTAACACAGCCTTGTGCTCGATTTTCGAGGTCAGGATATGCTTGCCTTTATTGCCGTAAAAACCCGCCACGCCTTTGATAGCGAGGTTGTTTGATTCGGTTGCGCCCGAAGTCCAAACGATCTCACGCGGATCGGCATTGACCAAGCTGGCCACATTGCCACGCGCGGTTTCCACGGCCTCTTCAGCCTGCCAGCCATACATATGCGAGCGAGAGGCTGGGTTACCGAAGTTACCCTCCAGTCGCAAACAGTCCATCATGGCCTCAGCCACACGTGGATCGACTGGCGTGGTGGAGGAGTAATCGAGATAGATCGGACGCTTCATATAAACCTCTGTATGTCTGTGTCAGGTGTAGCTAACGCGTTAAGCCGTTGCCAATTGGGCGCCGGCTTGCATGGGTGTATCGGCCTGCGCGCCATCTTGGCGGCGGCGTTGTTGCTGTTCGCTTTGGCGTATCGACACGGTCTGTACTTCGCGCCGCGCCACCAAAGCTTGCAGGCTAATATTGTCTAAAAAGCTATGAATCTGTTGACTCAAATCTGTCCACAATTCGTGGGTTAGGCATTTAACGCCTTGTTGACAGTCGCCCTGGCCACCACATCGTGTGACATCGACCGACTCATCAACTGCGTCGATAATTTGTGCGACATAAATGCCATCGGCGGCGCGTGCTAATTGATAACCGCCACCGGGACCGCGTACGCTATTAACCAAGGCGCTTTTGCGCAACTTGGCAAATAACTGCTCTAAATACGACACGGAAATCGACTGGCGATCCGAGATATCATTCAAATTGACTGGGCCATGCTGCGCGTTGATCGCTAGGTCAAGCATAGCTGTCACGGCATAGCGGCCTTTAGTGGTCAAACGCATCGCGAAGCTCCGGCTAATTCCGAGTGTTTTACTAGGGTATTAAATCCGACTACTTTAGTCAACTATTTAGCCTACTAAAGCGGTCGGAATTGTAGGCAGTGAGCGCTGCAATTGCCAGTAGCAGAAGGCATAATTTCTGCCTAATCGCGGCTATACTGCCGTGGCTTGCAGCCTAACTGCTGCTCCGTTAGCTCAAGCACCGTAACTACGTAATACCTGCCGGAGAGTGTCATGAGCTTTGCTCAAGAGTTGCTATTGTTAGTGTTGTTGATGGCCATTAGTTCATTTTTCTCAGTATCAGAAATCGCGCTCGCCGCCTCACGACGCCTGCGCTTACGCGTGTTAGCTAATGATGGCGACATTCGCGCCGTGCAAATTTTGGCCATGCAAGACAACCCCGGGCATTTTTTCACCGGCATCCAAATTGGCCTTAATGCGGTCGCCATCCTCGCCGGCATTTTGGGTGAGGCAACGCTGACACCCGCATTTGAAAACATCGTTTTATGGTTCTACCCCAGCGCCTATAGCGCCACAATTGGTCTAGTGATGTCGTTTATCACCATCACTTCCTTGTTTATTTTGTTTGCCGATTTGATTCCAAAGCGCCTAGCCATGGCCTCTCCCGAAGCTGTGGCACTTCGCGTCATTGGCCCGATGCAATGGATTATTCGCATACTAAAGCCGCTGGTTTGGGCCTTTGACTCACTATCTGACCGGCTTATGGTGGCTCTCGGCCTACCCGGCCAACGCAGCGATGAGATAACCAGTGAAGATATTCATGCCGTGATGGAAGCCGGCACACAGGCCGGCATCATGCACATGACCGAGCAGCAAGTTATTGGCAATGTGTTTGATTTAGAGTCGCGCTTGGTGACTTCGGCTATGACCACGCGTGAAAGCATTATTTATTTCACGCTGCAGGAGTCTGAAGCCGAGCTACGTGCCTTGATCGGCCAGCACGCGCACTCGAAATTTATGGTCTGCGACGATGTCATTGATCGCATGGTCGGCTATGCCGATTCGAAAGATCTGCTGCTACGCATCATCAATAATGAGCCGCTGATACTCACCGGTGCGCCGTGGATCAAGCCCATCATGACCGTACCCGACACGCTAACGTTGTCGGAGCTACTTACGCAGTTTCGCCAAGGCCGCGAAGATTTCGCCATCGTGCTCAACGAGTACGCGCTGGTGGTTGGTTTGATCACGCTCAACGACGTGATGAACACAGTGATGGGCGACTTAGTCAGTGCTAATCAGCAGCAAATTGTCCGCCGCGACGACAAAAGCTGGCTTATTGATGGCTTCACGCCGGTCGAAACGGTCATGCATGTATTGGCGATTGATGCTTTTCCAGATGATGAAAACTACGAAACCATTGCCGGCTTCATGAGCTATCAGCTACGCAAAACACCCAAGCTCACCGATAGCGTGGAATATGCCGGCTTCCGCTTCGAAGTTGTCGATATTGAAAACCATCGCATCGATCAACTACTGGTGACTCAGCTCGACGATTGGGTCGTTGAGTCACCAGAGTAACTCACGCTTACTGCTGTGGAGGCGTAGGCTCAACGTCATCTTCATGTACCGTCGCCAATGTTTCTGCACGAATGGCCTCGGGCCTTTCGCTGCAGACTTCAATGCCTGCCTTATGCAAATCACCACAAATGCGATCCATACGCGCCTCTGATGCCTGCATATGGTCGAGCATATCGCGCATGGCAGCGAGCACTGGATCTGGTAAGTCAGGCTGTGCGGCATAAGACGGGAAGCCTATGCGTTCGGCAAAGTCGCGGCGAGCTTGCTCTTTCGCATCTTGGCAAGCGGCGGGAATAATCACGCGCGCCGCTGGACCCACGACCGTAGCCTCTGCTGGCACAGCCTTGACCACGACGGCGTTAGAGCCAATTTTCGCACCCCGCCCTACGATGATAGGTCCCAGCACTTTTGCGCCCGCACCAACCACCACGCCATCTTCCAATGTTGGATGACGCTTTCCACCATTCCAAGATGTGCCGCCCAAAGTCACGCCGTGATACAGCGTAACGTCATCGCCAATCTCTGCGGTCTCACCAATGACCACGCCCATGCCATGATCAATGAAGAATCGACGGCCAATTTTCGCACCTGGATGAATCTCAATACCGGTCCAAAACCGTGACAAGGTTGAGATAAAACGCGCCAATCCCTTCCAGTCGGCATTCCATAAACGATGCGACCAGCGATGTGCTAAAGCAGCGTGTAGGCCGGGGTAATTAAGCAGCACCTCAAGCCGAGTGCGCGCCGCTGGGTCGCGATTAAACACCGAATCGATGTCTTCTCGGATGCGGCAAAACAAACCATCAGGCGGGTTGCTGTCATTACTATTCATACGTTTTCCTGTTTTGGCGCAGCAGATTTCATGGCGATAACGCGCTTAAAAAATCCACGCAAAAGATTGTACTCAGGCTTGTCGAGACGCGTGCGGCCAAATAGTCGGCGCAGTCGTGTCATGATTTGGCGAGGGTTACTCGGGTCCAAAAAGTCCACTGCCACCAGTGCTTGTTCCATATGAGCATAAAATTGCGTCATGTCGGCGCCGGCCACCAACTCTTCATCCCATGGCACTAGGGTAATCGGCATACGCTCAGGCTCAATAGCTGAAGCAGCAGTAGTCAACTCGGCATTGTCGGCGAGCAAATGCGCCATGCGTGCCTCATAACTTAGTACTTGTACTGCCGAGGCCACATTGAGTACACCATAGGCTTCGTTGGTTGGGATAAATACATGGCCATGACAAAGCTGTAGCTCTTCGTTAGTTAAGCCACGGTCTTCTCGACCAAAGACAAATGCCAACTTTGCGCCTTTAGCGCCGTATTGTTGAGCCATCAGGCCTGCTTCACGAGCATCTATTTGCGCCATATTAATGGTGCGATTACGCGCGCTGGCACCCAGTACCACCTCGCAATCGGCCATGGCGTCAGCCAAGGTTTCGACCACTCGAGCATTCGCCAAAATGTCTGAAGCCCCTGACGCCAATGAGGTTGCATCGGCATGTGGGAAAAATTTAGGGGAGACCAACACCAGATCGGTGAGGCCCATGGTTTTCATGGCACGCGCAGCCGAACCGATGTTTGCCGGTAAGGTTGTGTGCACAAGGATGATGCGAGTAGAGATATTCATAAGGCCGCCTATGTTACACTAGCTGCAATCCACGTTCTTTATACAGAGTCCGCTTCATGCAACCCATGCTGACTATGGCGCTTCGCGCCGCCAATTTGGCCGCCGATATTATCGCGAAAGCCGCCGATCGTTTAGATCTAGTTGACGTTGAAGCCAAAGGCTTAAACGACTATGTCACCCAAGTCGATATTGCCGCCGAGCGCGCCATCATCGAATTTGTCCGTAAAACCTACCCAGGCCATAGCATCCAAGCTGAAGAGTCAGGCGCTACCGCTGGCAAAGGTGAAGATGCGGATTGGCTGTGGATCATCGATCCACTCGATGGCACCACCAATTTTATTCACGGCTTTCCGCAATACGCGATCTCGATTGCTGTGCAATACCGAGGTGTGACTGAACATGCTGTGGTGCTAGACCCGCTCAAGCGTGAAGCATTCTCTGCTAGCCGCGGCAGTGGCGCGACCATGAATGGCCGCCGCCTGCGTGTATCGGATCGCCGCACGCTCGAAGGCGCATTGATTGGTACCGGCTTCCCATTCCGCCCCGATCAAATGCACGCGATGGATGGCTACCTAAACATGTTTAAGGCCGTTGCCACGCAAACCGCAGGCCTACGCCGCGCCGGTGCAGCATCGCTAGACTTGGCTTATGTAGCAGCCGGTCGCCTTGATGGCTTTTTTGAGTTTGGCTTAGCGCCTTGGGATATTGCTGCCGGCGAACTCATCATTCGTGAGGCCGGTGGTTTAGTGTCTGACTTTACGGGTGGTCACGGCTATTTAACCAGCGGCAATATTGTCGCGGGCAATCCGAAAGTATTTAAAGGTTTGTTGACGACACTGGCACCGCATATTCCGGCGAGCTTGAAGCGTTAAGTTGAAACAAACGCCGTAAGAAAACTAAATGCCTTGCCTAAACAGCAGGGCATTTTTTAGAGCCCTGAAAAAGCTCGCGAGATGCCCACGCGCACATTGCTCGACTCAACGCTTGCGGTTGTGCGATCAGAAGCGTCCATGTCCATCCAAGTTGCCTCTACAAACAGTTTCGCTTTATTGATCTGCGTGCTCAAACCAAACAAACCCTCTACCCCAGTTTGCTGATCGAGTTGCAGCACGCCTGCACTGGCGTAAGCTGAGATTGCACTGCTTAAACGCCAGCTGCTATCTAGCCCCATGCCCATGCCAAACAAACCTTCGCTGCTGCGCTGTGTTAATGAGTAAGTTTGATAGCGCACCCATTCAGCTTTTGCAGCAACGCGGAAGTCATTGCTGATCGGTAAGTTCCAGGCCAAACCGCTGCGATCTTGACGCATACGCAAGGAGCTGCCCGATGTGCAGTCGCCTAATTGGCAGAATCGGGTATCCATATCGCGTTCGCTAGAAACCAGGCCGATGCCAGCATCTGGGCTTTTAATACCGCCCTCTGAACGTTCGAACTCACTTTGCAATAAACGCTCTTGCTTGCTCATCAGGCCAAGTTTAGCCGGCACGCCTTTGAATAAATTCTTCAACGTGAGAATAGGCAGCAGTTCAGCAGCCTGTAAGGGCGATGCTGCTACAAGGCTAATAAGAAGTAATCGCTTCATGGCATAGCTCTTCGCAATATGACCCCATGGTTGGCTATATATTCGCCAATGGCAATGCGCATTGCGCCTGCATTTGTATACTTTTTGTCTAGCACTGCCAAGCTTTAGGCTTAAAAAAGCCCGACTCGCACAGGGCTAAGTCGGGCTTTTCAGGCTAAAGCTTGCGAAATTCGCGGGCTTTATTAATTACCGCTAACGGCTGCTTCACCAGCAGCTTTGGCATCTTTAGCTACATCAGTTACTGTTTCACCAGCATTAGATACTGATGCTTTCATATCTTCTACAGCATCTTTCATGCTTTCGTTTTCACGTGTATCAGTGGCATCGCCAACTGCATCAGTAGCTTCGTCAACTACTTCTGAAGCGCTGTCCATCACGGTTTCTGGTTTTTTCTCACAACCTGCCAAAAGCGCAGAACCCATAACCAATGTGACTGCAGCAGCTAATTTCATATTCATACGTAAAACTCCAAAAGATTAGTAGCTCGCCCATCTTACATGACTGAG
>NZ_CEYEMI010000001.1:238770-261027 GCF_982810325.1 Paraperlucidibaca sp. | reverse complement strand
GGGCGCTCATCTTCGGCCTTTTTCACTTCGACGATAAAATCTTCTTTCGATAAGCCCATCGATAAGGCATAGGCCGAGGCAATGTAGATCGACGAATACGTACCGGCAAATAGGCCAACCAGCATTGCCACCGAGAACCAATGTAGTGCTGGGCCGCCGGCAATCAACATGGCTAAGACTACAACAACCACTGTTGCTACCGTCATGATGGTACGACGCAGAGTCTCGGTCAGTGAAATATCAACAATTTCGATAGGGTCGGATTTGCGTAATTTGCGAAAGTTTTCACGAACGCGGTCAAACACCACGATCGTATCGTTTAGCGAATAACCAATTAGCGCTAACACGGCGGCCAAGACGGTTAAGTCGAATGGCAGCTGAAATAGCGAAAACACACCGAGCGTGAAGATCACATCGTGGATTAGCGAGATAACAGCACCAACGGCGAACTTGAAGCGATACCGAATCGCGACGTAAACCATCATCATGCCTAAGGCGAGCAAAATCGCGATCAATGACTGCGTGTATTGCTCATCACCTACTTGCGAACCGACACTATCGATTTGCTGCACGGTCGCTTGGTTTCCTGGCGTAGACACCGCTTCAGCAATACGCTGACCAAATGCAGTAGCCTCACCCGGCTGCGGCGGTAGTCGTACCTGAATGGTGTTCGCACCACCCAAATACTGCACCACCGCATCTTTAACGCCAGCCTTCTCTAGTGCATCGGCTACCTCTGCCTGATGCGCAGACTGCTCAAAGCGCAATTCAATCGACGTGCCACCAGTGAAATCCAGCCCTAGGTTTAAGCCTTGTGTCAGCAGCGACACGAGACCAATTATCACTACCGCGCCTGACACAATGGCCATTAGGCGGCGAAAACGCATGAAACGGATGATACGAACTTCGTTCATGACGGCCTCTTAAATACTGATTTTGTTGATACGGCGACCACCATAGACCACTTGCACGATGGCACGAGTCACGGTGATGGCAGTAAACATGGAGGTGAGAATGCCGATGGCCAGGGTAATAGCGAAGCCTTTGATCGGGCCCGTGCCGATGGCAAACAAAATTATCGCGACGATGAGCGTGGTCAAGTTGGCATCGAGAATGGTGCCCCAAGCGCGGTCATAGCCGGCGACAATCGAGGCCATCGGACTCATGCCATTGCGCAACTCCTCTCGGATACGCTCACAAATCAGCACGTTAGCGTCTACCGCCATACCGATAGTGAGCACGATGCCGGCAATACCGGGTAGCGATAGCGCAGCGCCCAAAGCACCCATCACTGCCATCAATACGGCCAAGTTCAGCATCACCGCAATATTGGCGATAAGACCAAAACCTTTGTAGACCGCAAGCATGACTAAGGCGACCAAAAGCAAACCGATTTGTGTCGATAGCAAGCCTTTGTCGATGTTTTCCTGGCCTAAGCTTGGGCCAACGGTACGCTCTTCAACGAAATACATTGGCGCCGCTAACGCACCCGCGCGCAGCAGCAAGGCGAGCTCTTGCGACTCTGCAGGTGAGTCTAGGCCAGTAATACGGAACTGCGAGCCGAGCATGGACTGCACGGTAGCAACGTTGATCACGCGGCGCTCAATATAGGGGTCGCGAATCTCTACCGCTTTGCCATTGGCATCGGTTTCAAAACGAATGCGCTGTTTGTTTTCGACAAATAGCACAGCCATTTGACGACCAACACTGTTGCGCGTGGCATCAGCCATTAGGCGACCACCACGGCTGTCGAGGTTGATGTTGACCTGTGGGCGAGAGTACTCATCAAAGCTTGATTGCGCGTTGGTGACGCGCTCACCGGTCACGATTTTGCGTTTTTCTAGCAATACCGTACCGCCTTGCGAACGCTCAAGACGCTCGGTGCCTGGCGGCGCACTAAAGCCAGAGTCGGCTTCTTGACTAGTGAAACGGAACTCAAGGCTCGCGGTGCGGCCCAAAATACGCTTCGCTTCTGCGGTGTCCTGTAGACCGGGCAACTCAACGACAATGCGGTTTGCGCCTTGACGCTGAATAATTGGCTCAGATACACCGATTTCATTAATACGATTGCGCAAAGTGGTTAAGTTTTGACCCACGGCGTAGTCGACAATTTCACGGCGTTTGGCTGGCGTGTAATCCAAGCGAATGCTTGGGCCTTCGGAGTGACTAATCAGCTCTGGTGCAAAGTCACTAAACTGCGCGCGTAAAATATCGAGGCCGGCTTGGCGTGACGCATCATCGGCAAAGCGAACTTCTAAGGAGCCGCCAGTTAACTCACTAACGCCACGATAGGCCACTTTGGCATCACGAAATTGCTTTCGAATATCGCTGGCATAGCCTTCTTGGCGCTGCTCTAGAGCTTTGTCGACATCGACTTCTAGCTTGAAATGAACACCGCCGCGTAAATCTAAGCCTAGCTTGACTGGCTTGGCACCAATGGCCGACAGCCAATCTGGTGTCGTTGGCGCTAGGTTTAAGGCAACGACATAGTTGTCACCTAAGGCTCGGCGTAAAACAGCTTGAGCTTGCACCTGCTCTTCTGGCGTATTGAGACGCAGAAGGACGCCCTTGGCCTGCACTTCATCGCCGTGATGGGCCATTTTGGCCTCATCGAGCGCAAACGCGGCTCGCTTGAGCAGCTCAGCATCGATAGGCGTAGCAGCCTGAGCACCGGAAACCTGCAGGGCTGGTTCATCGGGGTAAAGATTGGGTAATGAATAGAGCACCGAAATGACTAAAACAAAAGCAATCAGGACATATTTCCAAGCGGGGAAACGCATGCGGACACCTGTACAAATAAATACCCCCGAGCGAGTCGGGGGTGGTGAAGATTAAAGGCTTTTCAGAGTGCCTTTGGGCAGATTAGCAATGACTGCTGCTTTTTGAATTTTTACAGTCATGTTGTCGTTGATTTCTACGACAGCAAAATCACCTTCCAGTTTGTTAATGCGGCCAAGCAAACCACCGGCAAAAACCACTTCATCACCTTTGCTTAGGCTTTCGATCAAATTTTTCGCTTCTTTTTGGCGTTTTGCTTGCGGGCGCCATAAGAGGAAATAAAAGATCACCAAAAAGCCTAACAGCATGACGATTTGACCAGTTGCTGATGGTGCTCCAGCTGCGGCAGAACCGCCTTCAGCAAGCGCGTCAGAAATAAAGAAACTCATTGATATTACTCCGAAATATCCACATTAAGCGGGGGTGTTGGTAGGTCTCGACGGGCGTAGAAGTCATCGACAAAGTGCTGCAATCTACCTTGTTCAATGGCCTCACGCAAACCCGCCATGAGGCGTTGGTAGTAGCGTAAATTATGGATGGTACCGAGTTGTGCGCCAAGCATTTCGCCGCACTTATCGAGGTGATGTAAATAGGCGCGCGAAAATCCTGTGCAAGCTTCGCAATCGCAATGCGGGTCGAGCGGGCCGGTATCGGTTTTGTATTGGCTATTGCGAATGCGCACGAGGCCATCGGTGACGAAAAAGTGGCCATTGCGTGCATTACGAGTGGGCATCACGCAGTCGAACATATCGATGCCGCGACGCACGCCTTCGACTAAATCCTCGGGCTTGCCAACGCCCATGACGTAGCGCGGCTTATTAGCCGGCAAATGCTCGGGCAAAAAGTCCAAGATGCGAATCATGTCTTCTTTAGGCTCGCCTACCGACAAGCCGCCAATGGCATAACCGTCGAAATCGATCTGCTCAAGACCGGCTAGCGACTTTAGGCGCAAGTCTTCATACATGCCGCCTTGGACAATGCCAAAGAGCGCATTGGGGTTGTCGCCATGTGCGTCTTTCGAGCGTTTGGCCCAGCGTAATGACAACTCTAGCGACTTATCGGCTTCTTCATGCGTGGCGGGATACGGCGTGCACTCATCGAAAATCATGACTACATCGGAGCCGAGGTCGCGCTGAATCCGCATGCTTTCTTCGGGGCTCAAGAACACCTTGCTGCCATCGACCGGCGATTGAAAACGTACGCCCTCTTCGGTGATTTTTCTGAGCTTGCCCAAGCTAAAGACTTGGAAGCCGCCAGAATCGGTGAGGATGGGACCTTGCCATTGCGTGAAATTGTGTAGATCACCGTGCTGCTTGATGACCTCAGTGCCAGGGCGCAGCCAGAGGTGAAAGGTATTACCGAGGATAATCTCTGCGCCGATGGCATGGATATCGCGCGGCAGCATGCCTTTGACCGTGCCATAGGTGCCGACTGGCATAAATGCTGGAGTTTCGACTGTGCCGCGATCGAAAGTGAGCGTGCCGCGACGGGCTTTGCCATCGGTGGCGTGTAGGGTGAACTTCATGAGTTTTCTCGTGTGATAGGCAGCTCGGCTTTTTGCTCATGCCAATCAGGGCCGGTGACCCACATGGCATCGCCATAGCTGAAAAATCGATAATTCTGCGCGATGGCCTCTGCGTAGGCCGAAAGCACGGCTTCACGGCCTGCCATCGCCGAGACCAACATTAATAGTGTGGATTCGGGCAGATGGAAGTTAGTCACCATGGCATCGATTACTTGCCAATCGTAACCCGGCGTAATGAATAGTCGTGTGTCGCCAGCGAAAGACTTGAGCTGCTGGGCGATTGTGGTTTTGTCAGTCGTGAGCTGTGCGCTTGCCGACTGCGACTGGGTGGCGCTTTGCTGGCTCTGCCCTACTCGCCATTGCTCAGGATCAATGCCGCGACTGGCCCAAGCCATCGACTCCAAAGCACGCACGCTAGTAGTGCCAACCGCGATGACGCGACCGCCACGAGCACGCGCGGCTTGCACGGCAGCGATCACTTCATTCGATACCGTTAACCACTCAGCATGCATGATGTGATCTTCGAGCTGATCGCTGCGTACTGGCTGAAACGTGCCAGCGCCAACATGCAGGGTGACAAATGCAGTCTCAATGCCGCGCGCCTTTAAGCCTGCCAGCACGCCAGCATCGAAATGCAGGCCAGCAGTAGGCGCAGCCACCGAGCCCTCGTCGCGAGCGTAAACCGTCTGATAACGCTCGTTATCGCTGGCCTCAGCTTCACGTTGAAAGTACGGCGGCAATGGCATCTCGCCAGCACGCGCCATAATGCCTGCCCATGGTTCATCGGCCTCAAGCACAAAGAGTGCGTCGGCTCGCGCTGTCATGCGCACAAGCGTGCCATCGCTCAAAATGAGCTCACTACCAGGCTTCGGCGACTTACTGGCGCGCAAATGTGCTAACGCTGTGGTCGCGCTAGGCAGGCGCTCGATAAGAATTTCGACTTGGCCACCGCTGATTTTTTGCGCAAACAAACGCGCCGGCATCACACGTGACTGGTTAAACACCAACAGGTCGCCGGGCGCGATAAGTTCGGGCAATTCGCGAAACTGCCGATGCACCACATTGCCATCGCTGCCGCTTAAACATAGGAGGCGCGAGGCACTGCGCTCGGCCAATGGATAGCGGGCAATGAGTGCGTCGGGCAGGTCAAAATAGAAGTCGCGGCGATTCATGCCCACTGCATCGTGAAAAAAGGTGGCGAAGTATAACAGTCTTGTCTTGACGCTGCGTGATGCATCGCTATAATCGCGCCTCGCAACGCAGCAAGTTCAAGCCGAGGTGGCGGAACTGGTAGACGCAGCGGACTCAAAATCCGCCGGTGGAGACATCGTAAGGGTTCGATTCCCTTCCTCGGCACCACTTGACCTTGCTCCGCGATGCTTTGATCCTTGTCTGCTTATGCTTTAAGCGCCCCACGACAGGATCTAAAAATGAGTCGCTCATCTGCACCCTTTCAGCGCAAACGCCGCCAGAAAACCCCAAGCAATACTCAGACACAATCGCCTAGCGCTTTGGAATATCCGCGTGCCGGCGTCAGTGTGCGTTTAATCTGCCTGCTTTATGATGCCCTGCTGCTTATCGCCCTACTCGCCGTGCTTAATGTCATCTTGGTCGGCATTTTTACTAGCGGCACATCGGCCCATGCGCAAGAAATTGAACTGCTCTCGGCAGAAGTCCGCTATGGCCTGCAATTCCCCGCCAGCGTACTCATCATCTTTGGTTTTTATGGTTACTGCTGGACACGCAGCGGGCAAACCTTAGGCATGCAAACTTGGCGCCTAGAGCTTATTCGCCGCGATGGTCAGCGTCCGCGCTGGCGCGACGCACTACGCCGCTTTTTATCTGCCTGCGTTTTACCAGTGACCTGCGGCGCAATCGCCTGGGTATTGCAAGATGGCAACGGCAAAGCCTTTGGCTTTAGCGTACTGCTCGGCTTCATGGTGAATTATGTTTGGGGTTGGCTACCACTGACTGGTTTAAGCCACGGCCGCTGCCTGCACGATGTCATGAGTGATACCGAAGTCGTGCGCGTGCCAGTGCGCCCAAAAACCCGCAAGCCCTACCGCTTTCTCGGGCTTTTTGGCGACAAATAACCCCTAGCTATGGTTTAGAGCGACGCCACATAAAAGCAGGTGGCTAGCGTTAAGCCGAGCAAGACCCAAACCAAGCCTAGCTCGCGAAGACGCGACCACAGTTTCGTCGACACAAAACTGAGCAAGCGCTGCCCACTTGATGGCCTGCGCTCATCATCAGAATCGCTTGTCGTGGGAGCATCTGCGGCACTGTTAGTTTGCGCAAGCTGCTCGGGCACATCATCCCAATTGGCTTCCACCGCATCGAGTAATTGCTGGCGCTCGCGCCAAGCCTCCTCAGCGGCAAGCTCGCCAGATAGCTGCAAGCGCACCAGCTCTTGCAGTGCAAAATTCACGTCGTCTAGGTCAATCGTCGCCATTGCTGACCTCTAGTAATACCATGCTGGCATTATCATGACCGCCAGCAACCAATGCCTCAGCGACTAACTCGCGCACGGCTGTAACGGGGTCTCGGGCTAGCCAATGCCGTAAGCGATTTTCCGGCACTTGCGCATGCAAGCCATCGCTGCAGAGCAAGTAACGATCTCCGGCTTGCGCGCGTAACACTAGGGCATCTGGCAAGGGTTCATCGGTACCAATGAGGCGTGTGAGATTGCCGCTCTCGTCTATATGGTCTTGGCTGAGCAAGGAAAACTGGCCATCGCGCAGACGATATAAGCGCACATCGCCAACCCAAATAAATAGGCTCCACGTTGCTGTTGCGCGCAACACGCCAACTGTGGCGCCTACCAATCGCGTCGGTTCCTGCGCTTGCGAAAAAGCGTGAATTTGCTCATGCACAGCAAGCAATACATCGTCGAGCTGATCGCAGGCATCTGCAAGCTGAGGCGACAAACTCAAGTGCGCAAGCGCATGAGCTAGCGCTGCACTGGCCACAGTGCCGGTATCTTGACCGCCAAGACCATCAATCACTGCCCATAACTGAACATCATCGCGCAGCACAATGGCATCTTCGTTTTGCGCGCGGCGGGTACCGATATCAGTCACCGCCCATTGCTGCCAACGTAAACTCATCAGCGCGCTCGATACAGCGCAAAGCCGCCAAGGGCCATGGTCAATACAATGGGAATAATCACCGACAATAATGGTGGTGTGTGATAGATCAGGCTGGCAAAGCCGGCGGCCTCTTGCACATAGCGAAAGCTTAAGCCGATCAAGACACCAGTGATAATTCGAAAGCCCAAGGTCACCGAGCGTAGCGGGCCAAAAATAAATGAGCAGGCTATTAGCATCATGGAAAGTACCGCCAATGGGCTGAGTATTTTTTTCCAAAACTGCAGATCATAAGTGCCTGAATCTAGCGCTTGGCGTTTGAGGTATTGCGAGAATGAGTGCAAGTCGACCAAGCCTAATTGCTGCGGTGGCGCGGCGGCGACACGTAAAAACTCTGGGGTTAAATCAATCTGCCAATTTAAATTAGCTAGCGTACTTACCTGCGCACTAGCATCGGGCAAATACTCGGTGGTTTTCACATCGTGCAGCTGCCAATGGCTGCCATGATAATCGCCACGTGCGGCGAAAACAGCTTGCTGCAACTGACCATCGGCGTTGTAAGCGTAACGGCTAACACCAAGCAGCTCGCCTTCGGGGGTGACGACACGAATATTGATCAGCTCATTGCCTTCACGCTGCCAATAACCGGTGATGCGACCGGGCTGATAATCCTGGCCTAAAGCTCTTGCTTTCAAGGCGTCGCCGCGCTGCTCGGTAATCGGCACCACGTATTCGCCCAAGGCCATGCCTAGCAAAATGACGACCAATGCGCCGCGAACAACCCACCATACGATGCGCGCCAAGCTCACACCGGCAGCGCGCATAATGGTCAGCTCGGAGTTCGAGGCCAATGTGCCGAGGCCGACCAAAGCGCCAATCAGTGCCGACATCGGCAAAATTTCATAGCTGTGGCTGGGCAAAATATACAGCGTGTATTGGAAGGCCTGCCAAGCGCCAAATCCGCCGCGAACATTGTCGAGCTCGCCGATAAACGAGAACACGAGATCTAACCCGAGCAACATCGCCTGCACCATGAGCATGGCCAGCAACACGGTAACGCTTACATGACGTGATAAACGCTTCATGTGGCGACTGCCGTATGTGGCACACGGCGCGGACGACCTAAGCGAAACAGCACCAGCGCCAAGACTAGATACACGCCATGCACCGCAAGATAAGCAGCTTCGCCCAGTTGCGACTTCTCAATGGCATTGCGCGTGGCGACTAGTAGTACGACATAGCTCAAATACAGCACCACTGCCGGTAACAACTTCAGGTAACGGCCCTGGCGTGGATTAACTTTTGCCAGCGGCAAAGCCAGCAGAGAAATAATAGGCACCAACACGATGAGTGACCAACGCCAGCCTATTTCAGCGGCGGCTTTCGGGTCATCGAAGCGCTGCTGCCAAAGCTCAGCCGTTGAAATAGCGCGTGGGCTATCGGCTTTTTCCAATGGCGCATCGGCTTGCTTATAGCGCAGGCGATAGCTATCAAATTGCATACGCTGATAAGCGCCATCACCTGGCCGCACATCCCAACGTGAGCCTTCGCTGAGCTCGATGGCCTGGCCCTTTAAGTCTTCATCGTAAACACGCTGGCCCGATTTGGCTTGAATAATGACTTGGCGCTCAACGCCATTCGCGTCCTTTTTCGCCTCCAACATGATGACATCTTGCAGGCGCTCGCGATCAGGACTGAGATCGGCATAGAGCATACGGTCGCCGAGTTGCTGAAAGCGGCCGGGCTGAATTAGGTCAAAGGTACTGCGCTCGGCTTGCTCTGCGTAAAGCTTGGCAGATGCCGCGTAACCCAGTGATGTTAGCCATAACGACATCACGGCCGTGGCAATAATGATCAGCATGACTACTGGCGATAGCCAACGAATCAAATGCCGTTGACCAATGCCTGATGCCGACAAGACGGACATTTCATTGTCTAAATACATGCGCCCAAGCGCGAGTAGCAGCCCCATAAAAAGGCCTAATGGCAAAATCAGCTCAAGAAAACTCGGCAGGCGATACCACACCACCGCTGCTAATAAATTGACTGATAATTTGCCTGAGGCGGCGCGCTCAAAAAATTGAATGATGCGCCCGCTCATCAAGATAACGGTGAGCAAACCCGCCACCGCCATCGTTGTGCCTAGCACTTGCTTATTGATGTATCGCCGGATGATCACAGCAGCATCCTATAAATAATGAGGGTCATTGCCGGCCAGCGCGCGAGATGGCACTGGCAAAAGGGCCGATGAGCAGTAAACTAGCCGCAGATTATCAGACATCCACTCGGCTGTGTCTGCCCTCAATGCATCATCTAAAGGGTAGATATTCGCTGAATTCGCCACAATGAGGTTCTTATGGATTTGGCTGTTGCCGTTATTGCTCACGATCATCTTGCCGAGGCTGCCCACACAGCACTCGTTATTGCCGCCCAAGGCACGCGCTTAAGCCCTGCTGCCACCGCACTAAACGAGGCAAGTGCAGGCGCTCTGCAAGCCGCGCTCGATGCTGCTGGCTTTGAAGGCAAGCCCGGCCAAACGCAAACGCTCTATGGCCTAAATGGCGTGAAGGCGAGCTTAGTATTGGTCGTTGGTGCTGGCGATACTGAAGCTATTAATTTGCAGCAATGGCAAAAAATCATCACCAGCGCGATGAAAGCTCTGCCGAATAAAATGAGCAAAGTGGCATCAACTTTGTGCGAACTACCCGTTGCTGGCCGCGATCTGAATGAGCGCATTAGCGACCACGCTCGCTTTGCGCTGGCCGCCAGCTACCGTTTCGATGCCTACAAAACCAAGAAGCCAACGACAGAAGCAGCCAAAGTAAAACTCACTTTGGCCATTGCCGATAAAGCTGAGCTGAAGGCTGCGAAAGAGGCGCTAGTTTGGGGCCAATGCATCGGTACCGGTCAGAACTTTGCTCGCGACTTGGGCAACCAGCCAGCTAATGTTGCCTACCCCGGCTATCTTGCCGAAATGGCTTTGGCACTCGGTGACGATGGCAACATGAAAGTCGACGTCAAAGGTGATGCCGAACTACGTAAAATGGGCATGCATTGCTTGCTGTCAGTGTCGGCAGGCTCGGCGCACGAAGCACAGCTGGTTACCATGACCTACTCCGGCGGCAAGGCTAAAGATGCACCTGTGGTATTAGTCGGCAAAGGCATCACCTTCGATACCGGCGGCATCAGCCTGAAACCCGGCGGCGGCATGGATGAGATGAAATACGATATGTGCGGCGCGGCTTCGGTCTTAGGCGTGATGGCCGCGATCAAGCTCGCCAAGCTCAAGCTTAATGTCATCGGCGTTATTGCCTGCGCGGAAAACATGCCCTCTAGCACCGCCACACGCCCCGGCGACATTGTCACCACGCTATCGGGTCAAACCGTGGAAATTCTCAACACCGACGCCGAAGGCCGCTTGGTGCTCTGCGACGCACTGACCTATGTTGAGCGCTTCAAACCTGCCGCCGTAGTCGACATCGCCACCCTCACCGGCGCTTGCGTGGTGGCCTTGGGCAAAGTCGCGACCGGCCTGTTCTCACCCAAAGATGAACTCGCCGATGAGCTGCTCGCTGCTGGCCAACGCGTTGATGATCGCGCATGGCGCATGCCAGTCTGGGATGACTACCAAGAATTGCTCGACTCACCATTTGCCGACATCGCAAACATTGGTGGACCTACCGCTGGCTCGATCACAGCCGCCTGCTATTTGGCTCGCTTCACCAAGGCCTATGACTGGGCGCACTTAGACATCGCAGGCACCGCATGGCTTAGCGGCGCTGCAAAGGGCTCAACTGGCCGCCCGGTGCCGCTATTGCTCGAGTTTTTACGCGCGCGTGCAGCAGCCTAAGCAGTGGAAATCACTTTCTATGTGTTACCGCCCGAAGCGCCTCTAAGCGCTTGGGCGACCACCGTCTGTCGTTTGACGGAAAAGGCCTTGAAACAAAAGCGCCAAGTGTTGATTGTTGCCGACTCCAAAGCCGAGGCGGAAGCGCTCGATGAGGCCTTGTGGACATTCAAGGCCGAGTCATTTATTCCGCATCATTTAGTCGGTGATGGCCCAACGCCACCGCCACCGGTACGGGTGACATGGCAAGAGCCGCCAGCTGAATGCCGCGATATTTTGGTCAATCTTGGTGCTGATTTAGCGCCAGGCTTTGAGCGCTTTAATCGCGTCATCGAGATAGTGGCTGGCACCGACACCGAGCGCGAACAGGCTCGCGAGCATTGGAAAGCCTATAAGCGCCAAGGCTATAAAGTCGATGCGCACGAGTTGCCGCTCTAGCACTCACGCACTGAGCCGCTGCTGCAGGTATAATCACGCCTTTCGGTCACACCGCTGACCATTCGTTTTGCCGTTGCGAGAAATCTATGGAACCCACGTTTAACCCCGCTGATATTGAAGCCACTTGGAGCGAACGCTGGGAGGCCGCTGGCTGCTTTAAGCCATCTGGCACAGGCACGCCTTATAGCATCATGATCCCGCCGCCGAACGTGACGGGCTCGCTGCATATGGGCCACGGTTTCAACAACGCCATCATGGATGCACTAGTGCGTTTTCACCGCATGCGCGGCCACAACACGCTATGGCAGCCAGGCACCGATCACGCCGGCATCGCCACGCAAATGGTGGTGGAGCGCCAACTCGCGGCGCAGGGCATTAATCGTCATGACCTTGGCCGTGACAAATTCCTCGAAAAAGTCTGGGAATGGAAAGAACAATCCGGCGGCACTATTACCCGTCAAATTCGCCGCCTTGGCTCATCGGTAGATTGGTCGCGCGAGCGCTTCACCATGGATGCCGGCTTGTCGAAAGCCGTGCAAGAAGCCTTTGTGCGTCTACATGAAGATGGCCTGATTTATCGCGGCAAACGCCTGGTGAACTGGGATCCGAAACTGCACACGGCTATCTCCGACTTGGAAGTGTTGTCGGAAGAAAAGAAAGGCTCGATGTGGCACTTTCGCTATCCCATCGCGGGCTCGACGCTCGGTTTGCAAGGCGTTGAGGGTACGGATTATTTGATCGTTGCCACCACGCGCCCCGAGACCATGCTCGGCGACACAGCCGTGGCTGTGCATCCTGAAGATGAACGCTATACGCATTTGATTGGCCAGCAGGTTTGTTTGCCAATTACTGGTCGCTTAATTCCTATCGTGGCCGATACCTATGTCGATAAAGACTTCGGCACTGGCTGCGTCAAAATCACACCAGCGCACGACTTCAACGACTATGAAGTGGGCAAACGCCACGACCTGCCATTGATCAATGTGCTCGATCGTGACGCCGCGATTTTAGCAACTTTCGAAATCATGGCCGGCAGCACCTTTGCGCCATTAGCGCCTGAAGTCTGCCCCGCCGCTTACGCTGGCCTCGACCGCTTTGCCGCACGCAAGGCTGTGGTTATTCAAGCCGAAGCCGAGGGCTGGCTTGGCGAAATCAAGCCACACGATTTGAAAGTGCCCACCGGCGACCGCTCCAATGTTGTCGTTGAGCCATGGCTGACTGACCAGTGGTATGTGAAGGCCTCTGTGCTCGCCAAACCGGCATTAGAAGCGGTTGAAGATGGCCGCATCAAGTTCGTGCCTGAGCAATACCAAAACATGTATTACTCCTGGATGCGCGACATCCAAGACTGGTGCATTTCGCGTCAGCTCTGGTGGGGTCATCGCATCCCTGCTTGGTATGACGACACTGGCCGCGTCTATGTTGGCCGTGATGAAGCAGAAGTACGCGCCAAGCATAAGCTCGGCGCCGATGTTTCTTTGCGCCAAGATGACGATGTGCTCGATACCTGGTTCAGCTCGGCGCTGTGGACTTTCTCCACACTAGGCTGGCCAGATAAAACGCCAGACTTGACCACTTTCCATCCGACCAATGTTTTGGTCACCGGCTTCGACATCATTTTCTTCTGGGTCGCGCGCATGATCATGATGACCATGCACTTCATGAAAAATGACGACGGCACGCCACAAGTTCCATTCAAGACCGTGTATGTGCACGGCTTGGTGCGTGATGGCGAAGGCCAGAAAATGTCGAAATCCAAGGGCAATGTGCTCGACCCGCTCGACATCATCGACGGCATCACCCTCGATGAGCTAGTGGAGAAACGCACTACCGGCCTAATGCAGCCGAAAATGGCCGAGAAAATCGAGAAATCCACGCGCAAAGAATTCCCCGAAGGCATTCGCGCCTTTGGTACAGACGCTCTGCGCTTTACCAACTGTGCGCTAGCCTCGACCGGCCGCGACATCAAGTTCGACATGAACCGTGTCGAAGGCTATCGCAACTTCTGCAACAAGCTCTGGAATGCCACGCGCTATGTGCTCTCGCACACCGAAGGCAAGGACTGCGGCCAAGATGAATCGCTGCCGCTGACCTACTCGCTGGCCGACCGCTGGATTATCTCGCGCCTGCAAGAAACCGAAGCTGCCGTCATCGCCTCGATGCAGGAATATCGTTTCGACCACGTTGCGCAGACCATCTATGACTTTGTCTGGAACGAATACTGCGATTGGTATTTAGAGCTGACCAAGCCGGTACTGGCAGAGGGCACTACAGCCAGCGCCGAAGAGCAACGAGCCACCCGCCGCACCTTGGTGCGCGTGCTCGAAACCATCTTGCGCATTACGCATCCGTTAATGCCCTTCATTACCGAAGAGATTTGGCAACGCGTGAAACCGCTGGCCAATGTCAGTGGCGAGTTCCTTATGCTGGCCCGCTTCCCGGAGCCTGATCTGTCGCGTGTGGATGCCGAAGCTGCCGCCGAAGTGGCGTGGATTCAGCAGGTCATTGCCGGCCTACGCAACATTCGCGGCGAGCTCGGCATTTCACCAGGTAAGCCGCTACCGCTGCTAATCAGTAATGCCGCTGCCGACGACATCGCCCGCCTCGACCGCCAGGGTGCACTACTGCGCTTTATCGGTCGCCTTGAAAGCATTGCCGTAATCGCCAACGAAGCCGAGCTACCGCCGGTATCGACGGCGTTGGTTGGTACGATGACGCTAGGCGTACCGCTTGCTGGCCTGATTGATGTTAGTGCCGAATTGGCTCGCCTCGACAAGGAGATTGCGCGTCTCAGTCAAGAGGTGGCGCGCGTCGAGGCCAAGCTCTCCAACGAGTCATTCGTGGCGCGCGCGCCAGCCGACGTGGTTGCCAAGGAGCGCGAAAAAATTACCGACAACCAGCGCGCACAAGCCTCACTGGCGGCTCAACGCGAGAAAATCGCAACGCTGGGCTGATCAACTCGGCACCAGACCATTCGCTCACAAAAAAATAGACGGAAAACCGGCGTGGACTACACGCTGGTTTTCCGTCATTTCGGGTGCAGCTAAGGGCGATGTTCACTTCTACGAGCAGTTTAGCTTTCGCTCCCTTCCTACCACTGCCACGACAACCCTTATCCTTCTCGCTCAGAATTTTTCTGGCCGGAGCACGTCAATATCGCTCACGAACAAGATCATCGCGTAATTGTCGTAGTAATGCGTCTGCAGGTAAGTGGCGATTACTGCGGCTGTATCGGTGTCGCACACCACCTCAATGCGGATATTACTGCTTGCTTCCCAACCGGCATTGCGAACACCACGACCGCCTTTACCACGAGCGTCGGTGATGGTGTATCCGTTGGCACCTAAGCGCTCGATATCCCGGAGCAGAGTAGCCTCGACCGCTGCTTCGGTGACGATGGTCAACAGCTTGCGCGTATGTCCTTCCATTAGCTTCATCCTCCTACGAAAGTGTGCGCCCACACGGCGAGCGCATAATAGATTGGGATGCCCACCAAGACATTGAACGGGAATGTGACGCCCAGCGAAGCGCCCAGCGACAAAGTGGGGTTGGCCTCGGGCACCGATATGCGCATGGCGGCGGGCACTGCGATGTATGAAGCACTGGCAGCCAGCGTGGCAAGCATGGCCGTGCCACCGACAGACAAGCCCAGTGCCAACCCTAGGCCGATGCCCACAAGCGAAGAACACAGGGGCATGCCAACGCCAAAGACAACCAAGAATAGCCCGTACCTGCGTAGACCGCCCATCTGTGTCGCAGTCAGCAACCCCATCTCCAGCAGGAACAGGGCCAGAATGCCCTTGAAGAGATCAAAGAACAAAGGCTTGATCGAAGCCAATCCGTCAGATCCAGCGGCCCAGCCGATGAGCAGGCCGCCGACCAACAACACGATGCCTTTGCCCAGAAACACTTCATGGGCGACCTCACTCCAGCGTGTCTGCCGTGACACACCGCGGGCCAGAACGATGCCGACCAAAATGGCGGGGATCTCCAACATCACCAGAAGCAGAGGCATGTGCTCTTCGAAGGTAATCTGACGAGAGCCAAAGTAAGCGACTGCGACGGCGTAGGTGCCAACGCTCACCGAGCCGTAATGCGCGGCGATTGAAGCCGCATCTGCGCGCTTAAAGCGGCCCACGAAGCGCAGCACGGGAAAGGCGAGTAGTGTCAGGAAAAACCCCATTGCCACCACAGCCAGCATATCTGGCAGCAAGTCAGCAAACGGCTGTTTGGCAAGCTCGACGCCGCCCTTGAGACCGATGGCGAGCAGCAGCAGAATGCTCACAAACTCGTAAATAGCGGCCGGAAGACGCAGTTCTGAGCGCAGCAGGCCAGCGACGAGACCCAGCAGGAAAAACAGGATAATAGGATCGATTACATTCATTGCTGTTCTCTATTTGGTGTTTTCGATGGGGATACCGGGATAGCCATCGGTCAACGTGATATCGCGGGTCTGAATCTCCATCTGCATTCCATTCTCCTTTAACTCCAATGCAGGAGTATATGGGAGCAATCCTAGGTTTGCTTTTGCATCAAGAAAATCAGATTATTCTTTGCGATTAGTTCGTCACAAACTGATAGCGAGTTGCACTGCCCATGCTCAACTACAAACAGCTTTACTACTTTTGGAACATCACCAAGGCCGGAAGCATCACGCGTGCCGCAGAGCGACTGCATCTCACTCCCCAGACGATTAGTGGCCAGCTCGCCGAGCTTGAGCGTTCATTAGGCACGGATCTGTTCCGCCGTATTGGTAGGCGTCTTGAGCTAACATCTGCGGGAAAGCTGGCACTGTCCCATGCCGATGAGATTTTCCAGATAGGCAACGAGCTCGAGCAATCGTTACGCCATGGTGCCGGCAGCGGAGAGCAGTCATTTCGGGTGGGGGTTGCCGACGCGGTGCCCAAATCGCTCGCTTATCAGTTGTTAGCGCCAGCACTGGCACTGGCTGAACCTGTGCGCCTCATATGCTACGAGGATAAATTAGAGCGCCTGTTCGCAGAGCTAGCCATCCACCAACTCGACTTGGTGATCGCTGATCGGCCACTGCCTTCTGAGTTGGGAGTAAAGGGCTACAACCACACCCTGGGGCGATGCACCATCGCTTTTTATGGCGTGCCGGAACTGGCCGAGCGCTACCGGCCGACGTTTCCACGCTCCCTAGATGGTGCTCCTTTTTTACTGCCGGGAGATAAAGCGGCAGTGCAGGCACCGCTGACGCGCTGGTTCAACGAGCATCAGATCCGGCCACATATCATCGGTAAGTTCGATGACGGTGCACTGATGAAAGCCTTCGGCAAGGCCGGTGCCGGCATTTTTCCTGCACCGGCAATACTGAGCGATGAAATTAGGGGACAGTATGGGGTCGAGGTCATCGGCTACGCTCATGAGGTCATGGTGCGTTACTACGCAATTTCTATTGAGCGCAGACTGACCCATCCGGCTGTCGTCGCGGTTACTGAGGCGGCGAAGCAATCTTTATTTATTGAAGGCGACTCTATCCGCTAGCCCAGCGCAGTAGCTTAATGAGCCTAGACTCACATTGGTTTGAAGCGTATTTCTTGTCACCGCTGCATCGCAAAAATGTGTCTTTTACTGCACTTCACTGCTTCACACTGATTTAGCTAAGATACTTTTTTGCACTATCAAGATGGTGCCGGAGATAGGAGTCGAACCTACGACCTTCGCATTACGAATGCGCTGCTCTACCAACTGAGCTACACCGGCTTAAGGCGGGATGGAGATTTTAACGGTGCCCACTGGCGCTGACAAGCCGCGAAATCATATCGCCGCGAATGCTCAATTCAATGCCTCTGCCAAGCGCTGAAAAAATATATTGGCCTCGCCCTAGCGAGCTAGCTTTGTCGTGTCTATGCTTTTTAAGCACAGGACACGCCCACCCCGGGCGCATGGCAAGGAGGCCACCTTATGCGTATCTCATCGCGCGGTTTTAGCTTAATTGAGCTGATGATTGTTGTCGCCATTGTCGCGGTGTTGTCGGCGGTAGCAGTGCCGCAATACCAAGACTACTTAACTCGGGCGCGCTGGTCAGTGAATCTCACCCAGGTTGAGCCTTTTAAGCTCGCAGTTGCTGAATGTTTACAGCAAGAAGGCGGACAGGCCACCGCTTGCGACACCGCAGCAAAAATTGGTCTAACTGCACTACCAGCTCCGCAGCACAGCACCGGAGCGCTAACTTTAGCTAGCAGTGGCACCGACACGATAGTCGCCACCGTAACAGGCAATGCTAAAGCTGGTGATTGCATGGTGACACTCACCGGCACACTGGCCAACGACATGCTGAACTGGACATTAGCCAATGTGGCCAATGGCGCGATAGATGCTTGCACTCGCCAGCGCACCGGTGTGTAGGCAGTATATGAATCAGCGCCCAGACATCGCTCTACCACGCCAGGATGAAGATATCGTGCCGTGGCTTAGTACTCTGCTGCGCCAAGCAGTTAGCCTAGGCGCGTCAGATTTGCATATCGATGCGATGGCTGATGGCGCGCAGCTGCGCCTACGCATTCATGGTCTGCTTCACGACTGGCAACATATTCCCGCGCAATGGCAAGGTCGGCTAGTTTCACGCATCAAAGTCTTGGCCAGTCTTGATTTGGCCGAGCGGCGACTACCGCAAGATGGACGTCTCAACCTGCCCGATGTCGGCAGCCTGCGTGTCGCCAGCTTGCCCACATTGCATGGTGAAAAGCTCTGTTTGAGGCTTTGCGAAACAGGCGCTTTACGCAACCTTGCTGAGCTTAATTTACCCAATCATATCGGCGCCAATCTTGACCATGCTCTACAGTGCCCAGATGGTTTAATTCTGATCACAGGCCCCACTGGCTCAGGCAAAACCACCACGCTATATGCCTGCCTGCAAGCTCTGAACTCTCGCGAGCGGCATATCGCCACTGTCGAAGATCCCATCGAGCATATTTTGGCGGGCGTTAACCAAACCGCGATTACGCCGCGCATCGGCTTGGGCTTTGCGGAAATCTTACGTGCGCTTCTGCGCCACGATCCCGATGTCATTATGGTTGGCGAGATACGTGATAAAGCCACCGCCGATATGGCCGTGCAAGCAGCCGAAACTGGACACTTGGTGTTATCGACACTGCACACCGGCAGCGCTCTAGAAAGCCTAACGCGGCTGCGGCACTTGGGCGTGCCGGATTATTTAGTTAGTAGCTGCTTACGCTTAGTACTGTCGCAACGCCTAGTTCGCAAGCGCTGTGGCCATTGCGCGCCACTCAGCCGTTTTGGCTGCATCGAATGCATAGATGGTTATCAAGGCCGACTCGGGCTATATGAAGCGCTCGCACTCACCCCAGAAATCGTTAATGCCTGGGCCAATGGTGCCGATCAGCGCGAATTGAGCGCATTGTTAATAAAGCAGCGCTGGCACTCAATGCGCGAACACGCCGCCGAATGTGTGAGCTCTGGCTTAACGGAAGTGCGCGAAATCGAGCGCGTATTAGGCCGTGAACTATGCACACATTAGGGCAACGTTTACAGAATTGGCGCGAGCGACCACAAGCGCCTGTAGCCTCTGTTCGTCGCCAATGGTTAGCGCAATTGGCAATGCTACTGCGCTCTGGCATTGCCCTACACCCCGCACTAGGCCTTCTACAACTGCAGCAGCCCGTGCCTCAGCAACGCTGGTGGCAGCCGGTACTCAATGGCATTGAGCAAGGCCAGAGTCTGTCACACAGCCTTAGTCAGAAACAGGTATTTAGTGAGGCCGACACCGCGCTCTTGGGCATGGCTGAGCAAACCGGCCGGCTCAACGAACAACTCAGTCGCCTAGTCCATGCCCAGCAACGTCGGCAAAGCTTGAAGCAAGAGGTTCAACGCGCCATTCGCTACCCTTTAGTGGTACTCGCTGGCGCACTATTGGTGAGCGCATATTTGCTCACACAAGTAGTGCCAAGCTTTGCCGAGCTCTATGCCAGTTTCGATGCCGAGCTACCTTGGCTTACTCAGCGCGTGATGAACTTGAGCACTTGGGTAGCAAATTACGGGCTGCATTTGCTTGCGGCGGTGGCGCTTATCAGCAGCGCATTGGCATGGTTTTGGCGGCGATCAGCAGCGGTACGATCGGGGCTTTACCGCTTGCTCTGGCATTTGCCAGTAGCCGGCCCGCTCACGCGAGCGTATGCCCTTGGTCAATGGCACCGTGGCCTCTGCGAAACCTTGAGTGCCGGCCTATCATTTGTCGATGCTCTCGACTGCACCGCCAGCCTTATTGGGCAGTCGCCATTAAGTGGCATTCAAACACCTTTGCGCGATGCAGTTTGTCATGGCCAGCGCTTATCTGAGGCGCTAAAGCAGCAGCCGCTCTACCCCGCACTGAGTTGGCAAATGATCGCCATCGGCGAAGAATCAGGTATGCTCGCGACCATGTTAGAGACATTAGCTGCGCAATTTGAAGCCGAACTTGAGCGCCGCTGCGAACAATCGGTAAAGCTCATTGAACCCTTGCTCATGGCTTTTTTAGGCGTCATTGTTGGCACCTTGGTGCTCTCGCTCTACCTTCCATTATTTCAATTAGGTCAGGTGATTTAATGCTATTGCTGGTGGTCATTTTCGGTCTCATCATCGGCAGCTTTTGCAATGTCGTGATTCATCGCACACCTAAACAAATGGACGCAGAATATCGCGCTGATGTCATTGCTTACCTTGATGCCCACGACTTACCAAACCCGCTAAGCGATACCGCTTCAGTAGACACGCAAAGCGACGCCAGATTTGACCTCAGCCATCCGCGCTCACACTGCCCGCATTGCCACACACCGTTGCGTCTTCGCGATCTCTGGCCGGTGTTTAGCTGGCTATTTTTACGCGGCCGCTGCCATCATTGCCAAGCCCGCATCAGCGTTCGCTATCCCTTAGTTGAACTCTCAGTTGCCGCCATTGCGCTGGCTTCAGTGCTGAGTTTGGGTTGGCAATTGAGCGCAGTCGCTGCAGCTGTTTTTAGCACCCTACTATTAGTCTCTGCACTCATCGATTTTGATAGCCAATGGCTGCCCGACCGCCTCACGCTATTGCTACTGTGGCTGGGTCTGCTCGCCACAGCAATCGGCATCAACCCAATGCCTATTTCACTACACGAAGCCGTTATCGCCTGCGCCCTTAGCTACGGCGTATTTTGGAGTCTCGCAGCTGGCTTCAAACTTTTTACTGGTCGCGATGGCCTTGGCGGCGGCGATACTAAATTACTCGCAGCACTGGGCGCTTGGCTCGGCCCTTGGGCACTGCCTAATTTACTATTGATGGCCTCGGTTATTGGTCTCGTTTTTGCGCTTTGGCTGCGCTGGCGCAAAGGCGAGCAAGGTGCATTTGCTTTCGGCCCTGCCTTAGCTATTGCCGGCGCTGTGTTGTTTTGGCAGCCGCTAGTCGCTACCCTTGCCGGCTCATTTGCAACTCAGTCACAAACGCTATGGCCGCTTGGATTTTAGGTGTTAGTGGCGGCATCGGATCAGGAAAAACCGCTGCCACCGATCATTTTCAAACACTAGGTATCGATGTTATCGATGCTGATATTGTGGCGCGTGAAATCGTCCAAATCGGCGAATCCGCGCTCGCCGACATTGCTGAACATTTTGGCCAGAACGTTTTACAGGCTGATGGCACGCTTAACCGCGCCGTATTACGTGAAATCGTTTTCGCCGATCCAGCCCAGCGCAAAGCATTGGAAGCAATAACTCACCCGGCTATTCGCCAGCGTTTGCATGAACAATGCATGGCAGCACAATCACCCTATGCCATTTTGGCCTCGCCCTTGCTCTGGGAGTCGGGCCAAGCAGCGCTAACTCAGCGCAGCTTATTGATTGATGCGTCAGAGGCGACTCAACTAGCGCGAGCTAGTCAGCGTGATGGTGTTAGCGAAGCGCAGATTCGCGCCATCATGGCCGCGCAATGGACGCGCGAGCAGCGCCTTGCGGCAGCCGATGATGTCATCAGCAATGAAGGCTCAGTGGCTGAGCTTCAACAACAGATTAACGATATTCACCAAACCTATCTCGCGTGGCAACCATGAACGACAGCGTAAAACTTCCCGATGATGATGACGGCGTAGCCATTCTGAATTGCCCAAACTGCAAGCGCTTGGTGCGCTGGGAACCAGCATCAGAGTTTCGGCCTTTTTGCAGCGATCGCTGCCGGCTAATTGATTTAGGCGCTTGGGCCAGTGAACGCTATGCCATTCCGGCACAAACCCCACCCGATGAATTTGACGAGCACGAGTGATTTAAAGCTCAACTCGGCGGCAAACTAAAACCCGCTAATACCCGCTACACCAACGCCGCCATGGCTGCGCGCCTGAGCCACTTGTGACTGGCGCAGGCCGCCCAGCGCATACACCGGCAGAGTCGTTGCCTGCGCCAACGCTGCCCAAGCAGGCCAGCCCAAACCAGCAGCATCAGGATGCGATGGCGTCGGCAATACCGGCGACAACCACGCCCAATCAGCCGCCACTGCCTGAGCCAGCGCCAGCTCATCAGCACCATGAGTCGCTACCGCCAAGCAATATCCAGTCGGTAAAACATCGGCCTTGCTTAAAGCTTGCTGCTGCCACTGCA
>NZ_CEYEMI010000001.1:191115-238670 GCF_982810325.1 Paraperlucidibaca sp. | reverse complement strand
CCGGAGTCGGCAGTAAAGCAATAGCTTCAGGTTTTTCCCAGCGCAACGCCTGACCTTCTCGACCTTGCAACAATGCACACTGCGCCGCATTCAGCGCTAGCGTATAGGCCACGATAGTTAGTGATCGATCCGGATAATTGAACTGGCGAGTAAGCAAAGGCTGAAACAGCGCTGCGGCCGAACGTGGTAAATCAAGCCCGACCTCCTCACGCAACTCACGCGCAAGAGCAGCCTCATCGAACTCGCCCGTCTCAACCTTACCGCCAGGAAACTCCCAAGTACCACCCAGATGCGCTTTGGCAGCGCGCTGAGCTAGTAATACTTCGCCTAGCTCATTGCGGCACACCGCCACAGCCACACGCATCTTAGGAGCGGTAGTCGGCGTTGATTTTCACGTAGTCGTATGACAAGTCGCAGGTCCACACCGTGTCGCAGGCGGTGCCGCGAGCAAGATCGATGCGAATGGTGATTTCCGGCTGCGACATCACACGCGAACCTTGGGCCTCGGTATACGAAGCTGCGGCGCCACCATGCTCGCAGAGCAGCACATCATCGAGCCAAACGCGCAACAGACTTACGTCTAGCGCGGGCACACCGGCACGGCCAATGGCGGCCAAAATACGACCCCAGTTCGGGTCAGACGCAAAAAATGCAGTTTTGATCAGCGGTGAATGCGCCACGGCGTAAGCCACATCGCAGCACTCGTCCGTATTCGCGCCGCCTTCGACACGCACCGTCATAAACTTGGTCGCGCCCTCGCCATCACGCACGATAAGCTGCGCCAAGCGCAGAAATACGCGCTGCAGCACCGGTAGCGCTGCCACAAATAATGGATCATTACGATCAGTAATCAGCGCATTGCCGGCCTGCCCCGTCGCCATCAACACGCAAGCGTCGTTGGTCGAGGTGTCGCCATCAATGGTGATGCGATTAAACGACGTATCGGCAAGCACGCGCAACACGGCCTGTAATAACTCAGGTGCAATCGCCAAATCGGTCGCAACATAGCCCAGCATAGTCGCCATATTCGGGCGAATCATGCCCGCACCTTTGGAGATGCCGGTTACCGTGTAGACCACGCCATCGACGCTAAATTGCTCGCTCGCACCTTTCGGCAGCGTGTCGGTAGTCATGATGCCCGCCGCAGCCTCAGCCCACTGCACAGCAGCCAAGGAGCTAATGGCCTGTGGCAAGCCTGCCTGAAGGCGCGATACGGGCAATAGCTCGCCAATCACGCCGGTCGAAAATGGCAGCACTTCATGTGGCTCAGCACCCACCAACTTCGCCAAGCTCTCACAGCTCAGCTCAGCCACAGTCATGCCGGCAGCGCCGGTACCTGCGTTGGCATTACCGGTATTGATGACTAAGTAGCGCGGTGAAGCCTCGGCTAAATGGCGCTGAGCAACACGCACTGGCGCAGCGCAAAAGGCATTGGTGGTAAACACAGCGGCGGTATGCGTGCCCGCGGCCAACTCAAAAACCACCAAATCGCGGCGATTTTTATAGCGGATGCCGGCTTCAGCAAAACCAATCTTCACACCTGCGACCGGATGCATTACCGGCATCGACACATCACCAACCGCCATGACCGACTCCTACGACGCTAGTGCGCCAGCATTCATTACGCTAATTGTCCGTGACACTGCTTGTATTTACGGCCTGAACCACAAGGGCATGGGTCGTTGCGACCAACTTTCTCACCTTCGCGAACGAATGGCTGCACCGGCGTCTCCGCTGGCTGCTGAGCGGCAGAAATTGCTTGCTCAGCCTGTTCAGGGGAAAAGTGTTCGTCGGCAAACTCTTCCATCGGCATATCAGCACTGGCATCGCCGTGCGCATATTGCATCGACATAGATTGTGCTTCGGCGGCCCGCTGCGCTTCCATGGCAGCCACTTCAGCCTCGGTTGGCACATGCAAACGCGACACAGTTTGCACCAGCTCTAACTTCACTGAGTTAACCAACTGCTCAAACAGCTCAAAGGCTTCGCGCTTATATTCTTGCTCAGGATTACGCTGAGCGTAGCCACGTAAATGGATGCCCTTACGCAAATAATCCATCTGCGCTAAGTGATCTTTCCAATGGCGATCGATGACTTGCAGCATGAGCTGTTTCTCAAGCTGGTTCGCCACCGTTGTGCCCATACGCTCACGCTTTTCTTGCCAAGCGGTCTGCACTTCTTCACGAATGCGCTCACGCAAGCCATCCTCGTGCAACTTACTGTCGTCATCTAGCCATTTTTGTACCGGCAAGGTGAGATTGAAGTCGGCGTGAATAGCGTGCTCAAGACCTGCAATGTCCCATTGCTCGTCTAAGCTTTGCGGCGGGACATAAATATTTATAACGTTCTCAACGACATCGCTGAAAATCAGCGTGACGTTGTCGCTGATGTGCTCAGCGCCGAGAATGTCATCGCGTTGGCGATAGATTGCTTGGCGCTGCTCATTCGCAACGTCATCGTATTTCAGCAAGTTTTTACGAATATCGAAGTTGCGCGCCTCAACTTTACGCTGAGCACCTTCAATCGATTTCGACACCCATGGATGCTCGATGGCCTCACCAGGCTTCATGCCTAGCGACTTCATCATGCCTTTGACGCGATCGCTGGCGAAGATGCGCATCAAGTCATCTTCGAGTGACAAGTAAAAACGCGTCACACCTGGGTCGCCTTGACGGCCCGAACGGCCACGCAGCTGGTTATCGATGCGGCGTGATTCGTGGCGCTCAGAACCAATAATATGCAAGCCACCGGCTGCAATTACTTTGGCATGATCAGCTTCCCACGCCATACGCAGGGCATCGCGCTGCTCTGGCGTGATGGCATCGCCAAGCTTCTCAGCTTCTGCGCGCCAGCTGCCACCGAGTAAAATATCGGTACCACGACCAGCCATGTTTGTCGCAATGGTCACCGTGCCCGAACGACCTGCCTGAGCGATGATTTCTGCCTCATGCTCATGGAACTTAGCGTTCAATACGCGGTGCGAAATATTGGCTTTATTGAGTGCATTCGACAGCAGCTCACTGGCCTCAATCGTAGCTGTACCGACCAAGATCGGCGCGCCCTTTTCGCGATAAGCGATAATGTCGGCGACAATCGCGCTGTATTTTTCATCTGGGCTGAGATAGACCAAATCTTCCAAATCTTTCCGCACCATCGGGCGATGCGTTGGAATCACCACCACATCTAGGCCATAGATTTGATGGAATTCGGCCGCTTCAGTATCGGCGGTACCGGTCATGCCTGAGAGCTTGCGGTAAAGGCGGAATAAGTTTTGGAAAGTCGTGGTAGCCATGGTCTGGTTTTCAGACTGGATGGTAACGCCCTCTTTCGCCTCAACAGCTTGGTGCAGACCATCGGACCAGCGACGACCAGGCATGGTGCGGCCTGTATGCTCATCAACAATGACCACTTCATCATTGGTCACGAGGTAATGCACATCGCGCTGGAATAGCACATGACCACGCAATGCGGCATGCACATGGTGCAGCAAATTCAAATGCGCCGGCGAATACAAGCTATCGCCTTCAGCCAATAAGCCCATGTCGACCATGCGATCTTCCACAAACTCATGACCCGCTTCGGTGAGCTCTACTTGGCGTGATTTTTCATCGAACCAATAGTGCCCGCCATCCGCCACAGCTTCTTCAGCTTGGCGAGTCAGCAATGGAATCAGCTTATCAATTTGCGCATAAAGCTTGGATGAATCTTCGCTAGCACCTGAAATAATCAGTGGCGTGCGAGCTTCATCGATGAGAATCGAGTCGACCTCGTCAATCAGCGCATAGGCATGACCACGCTGGAAGCGATCCTCCAAGCGGAAGGCCATATTATCGCGCAGATAATCGAAGCCAAATTCATTGTTAGTGCCGTAGGTGATATCGGCGCGATACGCAGCGCGTTTTTCATCAGGTGGCTGCTGCCCACGCACAACACCAATGGTCAACCCTAAAAACTCAATCAGTGGGCGGTTCCACTCGGCGTCACGGCTAGCGAGATAGTCGTTAACGGTAACGATGTGGACGCCAGCGCCAGATAGGCCATTGAGATAGGCCGGCAAAGTCGCTGTAAGCGTCTTGCCTTCACCCGTACGCATTTCGGCAATACGGCCTTCGTGCAGCACGATGCCACCAATTAACTGGACATCATAATGGCGCATGCCGAGTACGCGCTGGGCAGCGGTACGGCAAACGGCAAAAGCTTCTGGCAGCAGCGCATCGAGGCTTTCGCCCTGCGCAAAGCGCTGCTTGAAGCTTGCAGTCTTGGCTTGCAATTCGGCGTCGGTTAAGGCGTCGGTTTCTGTCTCTAAGGCATTAATGCGCGCAACAATCTGGCGCATGCGTTTGAGTTCGCGTTCGTTTTTGGTACCGAACAGGCCGTGAACTAGGCGTGAAAACATGGTCACCACTCAGGGAATGTGCAAATCAGCGCGTCATTCTACCGACTTTATTGCGCTACGAAAGTATTTCGCTGAAGTTGCTGTGCAATGCAGCGATTACAGAGATAAAAAAACCAGCCTAGGCTGGTTTTTTAGCGATTCTGAAACATCAGAATGAGAGCTGCTATTGATTAACGGCTAGCCAAACGAATAAAACTAGCAGGGTTGATACGCTGACCATGGCGCAGCACTTCATAGTGCAAATGCGTACCAGTCGAGCGGCCTGTCGAGCCCATATAGGCAACTAATTGATCTTTGCTGACCAAGTCACCTACACGAACTGCCACGGCGCGAGCATGCGCGTAGCGTGTCACCATGCCGTCGCCATGGTCGATTTCAACCAAATTGCCAAAACCTGAGCGAGAGCCCGCGTAGACAACAACACCATCGGCGACTGAGTAAATTTCGGTGCCTTCGCTGCCGGCGAAATCGATGCCGCCATGGAATTTGGTGCCGCCAGTAAACGGATCGCTGCGATAGCCAAACGACGAAGTGATATAGCCTTGGCGAATCGGCATATTGTTGAGATTCACCGTTTGGTCACGCAAGCCTTTCAGCGTGTGATCAAGAGCCATCAGCTGAGCTTCACGAGCCTGAATGTTTTGCCACATTTGTGACAAGCTCTTCTCTACCGCACGACGATCGGGCGCCTTGCCCATGCTGATGTCTTCCGAATCTTCATCTAATGGCCCGCCCATTGGAGGGTTTTTCGAGAAGTCGAATTCATCACCTTTAAGCTTTGCGTTTTCAGCTAAATGAGCACCCAGAGCGTCAATGCGCATCATGCGTGCTTGGATGTCGGCCATGCGCTCAGCCATAGCTCGTAGATCTTCTTGACGGGCCTTATCGGCAGCAGAAAACTGCGGCACCGATGGTTCCATCACATAGGTAGTTGCGGCCCAATAGCCGGCTGCGCCAATACCTAGCGATAAAAACACTAAGCCCACAACGCCAGATACTAGTAGGCGGGGATTAAGCTGTAATGTCAGTGGTCTGCCGTGTTTACGGCTTAAAAAAATTATGTTCATACTCGTTATCTCGGTTCACTGCCCGTATGATGAAAACTAACGGGGAGTACTCATGCGTACCAATCAACTGCTATCGCTAACTGACGTTTTACAACGACCTGTAATTGCTCGTTGGCAACGCCGCTTTGCTATTAGCACAACGCATGAATCCATTTGGCGCAGTGTCTTGGATGATAGTCTCCGATCTTCGTGTCGGCTTTTCTCATATCAGCAGGGTCTGCTTACGGTGGCGGTGTATCACACCACTGCAGCCAACCAACTGCGTTATCTAAATCGTATTTTAATTCAACAACTCAAAGCGCATGACGCTTTTTCCGCACTGACAAGCATACGTACGGTGTTAAAACCGCCGCCTGCCAGCCTTACAAATCCTGTTCCGCCGAAGCCAAAAAAAGCTCCGTTACGCATCAGCCGCGAGAGCGCAAAGCATTTAATTGCTGTGGCCAATGGGCTTTCAGATGCGGAACTTAGCAAGAAATTGAGGGACTTAGCAAGACATTCAGAGTGACTGCGAAGTACTCACGCCTTGCTTAATTTTTCGAAATCCGCTCATATGGAAATGTAAACCATTGTAATAATAGGCTATTTATTGGCCATTAGTGCAGCGAATCGGCTTTTACATACGAAATTGGCGTTAAATTTTCGTCATCAAATGTGACAATTTCCCAAGCATCTGGCTGCTCAATCATCGCTCTCAGCAATTTATTGTTCATCGCATGTCCAGCCTTATAGCCTTCATACGCGCCCAAAATACTGCAGCCAAATAAATACAAATCGCCGATGGCGTCGAGCATTTTGTGACGAACAAACTCATCTTCGAAACGCAGGCCGTCTGCGTTCATCACGCCCGTGTCATCAACCACAATGGCGTTATCCATACTGCCGCCTTTAGCGAGGTTATTAGCACGCAAATATTCGATATCGCGTAAAAATCCAAAGGTGCGAGCGCGACTAACTTCATTAACATAAGCAGTGGTGGAAAAATCCACAGTCGCCCATTTGTGTTCATCGTGAAATGCTGGATGATCGAAGTCGATGGTGAACGATACTTTGAAGCCGTTGTAGGGCTCGAAAGCGGCAATTTTGTCGCCATCGCGAACTTCTACACGGCGCTTAATGCGGGCATAACGCTTTGGCGCTTCTTGCTCAGCAATGCCCGCCGCTTGAATCAAAAACACGAAGGGGCCAGCGCTACCATCCATGATGGGAATTTCTGGCGCGCTAACATCGATCAAGGCGTTATCGATGCCGAGACCAGCGAGTGCCGACATCAAATGTTCAACGGTACCGACGCGCACGTCATCATCGACCACCAAGTTGGACGACATGGTGGTCTCTCGCACGAGGTCTGCGCGCGCGGGGATGAGTACCGGAGGATTCAGGTCTGTGCGGCGAAACACAATGCCTGAGTCCACCGGCGCGGGATGCAGGGCGAGATATACTTTCTCGCCACTGTGCAGGCCCACACCACTGGCGCGTATGACTTGCTTGACGGTCCGTTGCTTTAGCATGATTGTTACAAGATATTTCAGAGGTAATGCATAGTAGCAGAGCCTCTGAAATCCCTCAATCAGCCTGGCGACGCAAAAATGCTGGGATATTCAGCAAGTTCAAGTCTGCACGACGCGGCGAGCCGTTCACCACTTTGGCATTACGCTCATAGGCTGGTGTGTCGTACTTGGCGTAAGCATCTTCTGCTGGCGCTGGGCTTGAGCTCACCGCCTGCGCCATTGGCACAACTGGCTTATCAGTCGATGCCGTTGCGGCAGATGCTGCTGGCACCAAGCTCATGGCTGAGCCTTTCTGCGCAAGTGGGCGTGCATGAGCTGGGGTGCTCGCTTTCGGCAAACCAGTAGCAACCACAGTGACGCGAATTTCATCACCTAAGGTTTCATCCAAAATAGTGCCGATGACCACAGTCGCTGACTCAGAAGCAAATTCGTTCACGATGTCGCCGACATCAGAGAACTCATCAAGACCTAAGCTTTCGTTAGCCGCAATCGATACCAATACACCGCGCGCACCTTTTAGCTGCACGTCATCGAGCAACGGGCTGTGAATTGCCATTTCGGTGGCAATGCGCGCGCGCTCTTCACCTTTGGCCGAACCCGAACCCATCATCGCTAAACCTTGCTCAGACATGACTGCGCGCACATCGGCGAAATCGACGTTGATGTGGCCAGGGTGCAAAATCATATCGGCGATGCCCTGTACCGCACCTTGCAATACGTTATTAGCTGCACGGAAGGCTTCGACCAGCGAAACCTTGCCGAGTACTTGCAGAAGCTTACCGTTCGGGATGGTGATCAGCGAATCGACGTGATGCGCCAAAGCCTCAATGCCTTGGTTCGCTACATCCATGCGCTTTTTGCCTTCGAATGGGAATGGCTTAGTTACTACACCAACCGTCAGGATGCCCATTTCACGAGCCACTTCTGCAACTACTGGCGCGCCGCCAGTGCCTGTACCACCGCCCATACCGGCTGTGATGAAGACCATATCGGCACCTTGCAATGTCTCACGAATACGATCGCGATCTTCCACTGCTGCTTGGCGGCCTACTTCTGGGTTTGCACCAGCGCCTAGGCCGCGCGTGACTGCATCGCCCATGTGAATCAAAGTACGCGCGGACATTTTTGTTAATGCTTGTTTGTCGGTGTTAGCGCAAATGAAGTCCACACCTTGCACTTGATTAGCAACCATATGCTCAACGGCATTACCGCCGCCGCCGCCAATACCAACGACTTTAATAATGGCTGAACCGAGTTCGCCGCCGTTTTCTGCTAGTGTAAATACGTTTTCCATGATGTTCTCCAGCCCCTTAGGGCTTTCGCCGATTTGTATAAATGCTTCAAATTTTTTGGCTTCCTGCCACTGTGGCCGCCGTCCCGCGACCGTCAAAAGCGCTCAGCTCATTCGCCTAACACTTAAAAGTTGTTTGCAAACCAACCTTTCAACTTACCCATTGCTTCACCAAGACCTTTAGTTGCGCCATGGCCTTGACGTGGCTTGCTGCTCACGCCATTTGCTAACGAACGTTGCTTGCCATACATCAATAGGCCAATACCGGTGGCGTAAATTGGGTTTTGCAAAAGCTCTTCCATGCCGCCTAACTTCAGCGACTGCGGCATACCGATACGCACCGGTAAATGGAAAATAGACTCGGCTAATTGCACTGCACCTTCGATGCGTGCCGAGCCACCAGTCATCACCACACCAGCTGCTAGATGATCGCCGTAACCGCAACGATCAAGCTCAGCTTGTACTAAGCTAAATAGCTCTTCGTAACGTGGTTCAACGACGGCTGCCAATGTTTGTCTAGCCATGGTGCGCGCTGGGCGATCGCCCATGCCGGGCACGCTAATGGTTTGTTCAGGATCGACTAGTTGCGGCACGACGCAGGCGTAGCGTGTTTTGATGTCATCGGCAGCTGGCGTTGGCGTGCGCAATGCCATCGCAATGTCATTAGTCACTTGGTCGCCGGCAATAGGGATTACTGCCGTGTGGCGAATGGCGCCATTTACGAACACCGCAATATCGGTTGTGCCGCCACCAATATCGATCAGGCAGACACCGAGTTCTTTTTCATCTTCGGTGAGCACAGCGAAGCTCGATGCGTATTGCTCAAGCACCAAATCATCGATAGCGATCTCACAGCCACTCACACATTTCTCAAGATTTTGCGCGGCGTTGGCAGAGCAAGTCACCATATGAATATGGCCTTCTAAGCGCACGCCAGCCATGCCCAAAGGATTGCGGACATCGCCTTGGTTATCGACCAGATACTCCTGCGGCAGCACATGCAATATGCGCTGATCGACAGGATTAGCGCCCGACTTTGCCGCCTCTATAACGCGCTCGATGTCATTTTTCGACACCTCACCATCACGAGTGGCAACCACGGCACTGGCGTTGCGACCGCCAATATGGCTGCCGGCAATGCCAATATAGGCTGAGAAAATGCTGCAGTCGGCCATCAGCTCAGCCTCACCTACAGCCTCCTTAATGGCCACCATGGTTTCGTCAATGTTGACGACCACACCTTTGCGCATACCTTTTGATGGCCGCGAGCCGTAGCCAATAATTTCTAGCGACTGCTCAGCGGAATTGATTTGACCGACTAGGCAAACCACTTTCGAGGTGCCGATGTCGATTGCCACAATCATAGGTGCTTGTGCGTTATGTGCCATGTTATCCATCCTGGCCACCGAAGGTGACCGAAAGCTGCCGTGATATATATTGCTCATTGTTGTTTTACCCCGCTTGCCGCCAACCAATCGCTACGCCGTTGCGATAGCGCAAATCTACTCGAGCGATACTAGTAATCTCGCCCGCCAACTGGCGCTCATAGAGCACCGTAAATCGTTCCAACTTAGCCAAAGTATCTTGGCCATCCACTAATACTTTCACGCCGTCATTGAGCGTTAATTCCCAGCTCATGCGATCGGTAAGCGCTAAAGCTTCTATGCGCAAACCAACTCGCGCCAATACCGCCGCCATTTTTTCGTAACGCTGCAAAACAAACTGCGATTGCGAGCGCGGCCCTGACAGCAGCGGTAAGTCGCTAACGCCAGTGGCGCTGCGCGGGCGAAACACCGAACCATCCTCACTCACTAAACCGCTAGGCTGCCAACGCGCGACCGCTTGTTTTTCACGAATATTGATGCGCACCGAGTTTGGCCAATGACGCGATGCGCTGACATCGGCAACCCAGGGATAGCGCTTCGCGGTGCTCTGTAGCGCGGCCAAGTTGACGGTGAAAAATGTGCCGCGCACTTGTCGTTCTAGTGCCGTTTGTAAATCGTTGCGTTCGAGCTGATGCAAGTCGCCAGTAATATTGACGTGGCTGATGGGCGTCTTTAATTGCCAATCGCGCCAAACTGTCGATACCGCCACGAGCACAACCGCAATCGCAATAAGCGATACCAACACCACCAATTTCTGCCCTAAGCCTGCCGAGAAACTGAAGTTCAGCTTCCAGCTCAGCAGTTGTCGCCAGCGCCCATTAGCCAATAGTGGCTCGCGTGCTGGCTTCGGCTTTGGCCGAGGCACAGCACCTATGGGGCGGCGAGCAGCGCTCATGCGGCGTCTCCGTTTTCACGTGTGGCTTGCGCCAAAATCGTCAACACTAGCTGCGTGAAATCGATGCCGCATGCAGCAGCGGCCATCGGCACCAATGAGTGGTCAGTCATGCCGGGCACTGTGTTGATTTCGAGCAACCAGAAGCGGCCATCGGCATCGCGCATGGCATCAATGCGACCCCAGCCGCGTGCGCCTAAAACGCGAAAGGCTTCGAGTGACAGACGTTGTAGTTCAGCCTCATCTTCTGCAAGTAAGCCGCTTGGAATGTTGTACTGGGTGTCATTGCGCGAATATTTTGCTTCAAAGTCGTAGAAGTCTGTCGCCGGCACCATGCGAATTACTGGCAATGCACGGTCGCCTAAAATGGCGATGGTGTATTCGCTGCCTTGAATAAAGTGCTCGGCAATGACTTCGCTATCGTGCTTTGCTGCGACTTCATAGGCTTTCGCTAAGTCTTCCACGCTATAGACTTTGGCCATGCCAATGCTCGAGCCTTCGCGTGAGGGCTTGACCATTAATGGCAGGCCTAAGTCGGCGACGACTGCTGCGAAATCCATGCCGGCATATAAACGGCGATACGTTGGCGTTGGCAGGCCACAACCTACCCACAGCTGTTTAGTGCGCGCTTTATCCATGCCGATGGCTGAGGCCATGACGCCACTGCCGGTGTAAGGCACTTGAAATTGCTCGAGCACGCCCTGAATAACGCCGTCTTCACCGCCGCGGCCATGGAGCACGATAAAGGCACGGTCATAGCCCTGCACTTCGACAATATCGCGCTCGGCAGGATCGAAGCGATGCGCATCGACTCCAGCTTCTTGCAAGGCTTTCAGCACCGCAGCGCCGCTGATTAATGACACGGGTCGCTCGGCGGCAGTGCCACCATAGAGCACGGCCACGCGGCCAAAATCGACAGACTGGCTCATGCCTTAGGCTCCGATAAATAGAGTTGGTGTTGTGCCAGCTCCACGGCAATGCTGCCGACGGTACCAGCGCCTTGGGTTAGCAAGACATCGCCGGCTTTTAAAATGCTCGGCAGGATGCTGGCCAGCTCATCACTAGCCTCAACGAATACGGGGTCAACTAGGCCACGGTTGCGTACACTGCGCGCTAATGAACGGCTATCGGCACCTGAAATAGGTTTTTCACCTGCGCTATAAACATCGAGTAAAAGTAGTGCGTCGACGCTAGATAGCACATGCACAAAATCCTCAAAGCAGTCGCGCGTGCGCGTGTAGCGATGCGGCTGAAACAGCATGACTAAGCGGCGGTCTGGGTAAGCCTGACGAGCAGCGGCAATAGTTGCTGCGACTTCACGTGGGTGATGACCGTAGTCATCAACCAATTGCACGCCATGCATTTCGCCTAAGCGCTGGAAGCGACGGCCCACACCTTCGAAATCATCGAGCGCCTTGACCATGGCGGCATCGTCAACACCTTCATCGGTGGCCACGGCTATTGCCGCTAAGCTATTTAAAACATTGTGCAAGCCAGGCAAATTTAACGTTACCTGCAGAGGATCGCGGCCTTCACGCAGTGCTGTAAAGCGTGTCTGCAAACCATCTTGCTCGATGTCTACCGCGCGCACATCGTTGCCTTCGTTAAAGCCATAAGTCACGGTTGGACGAGCAATCTGCGGCAGTAGTTCGGTGACGATTGGATCATCACCGCAAACAACAGCAAGACCGTAAAACGGTAGGTTGTGCAAGAAATCAATAAAGGTGCGCTTTAATACTTCAAAGTCACCACCGTAGGTTTCCATGTGATCAGCATCGATATTGGTAACCACTGAAACCATGGGTTGTAAGTGTAAAAATGAGGCGTCACTTTCGTCAGCTTCCGCTACAAAATAACGGCTGCTACCGAGCTTGGCATTAGTACCAGCACTATTGAGCAGACCACCAATCACATACGTTGGGTCAAAGCCAGCTTCGCCTAGAATCGAAGCAATTAAACTGGTTGTTGTGGTTTTCCCATGAGTGCCCGCAATGGCTATACCGTGTCGATAGCGCATCAGCTCAGCGAGCATTTGCGCGCGACGCACAATCGGTAAGCGACGGCTCAGTGCAGCATTAACTTCTGGGTTGCTAGTATCAATAGCGGTAGACACCACCAAAACATCTGCGGTCTCAATGTGTGCTGCATCGTGGCCGATAAAAATATCCACACCCAGCTCTTTTAATCGCTGCGTGTTCTTGCTTTCTTTCATGTCCGAGCCAGCGATTTCATAGCCTTGATTGAGCAAGACCTCGGCGATACCGCACATGCCTGCGCCACCGATGCCGACAAAATGAATGCGGCGAATCCGGCGCATTTCAGGAATTTCAATCATGCGGCTGCGTGTGATGGGTCTCATGCTTCACCTCGTAAAATCGTGTTAACCACACGCGTAGTGGCTTCGGTCTCTGCCAAGGCACGAGCCTTTTCAGCCATTTGTTGTAATTTTTCGCGCTGCAATAATCCGCGCAAAGTAGCGGCAAATGCCGACACCGTTAAATCTTTTTGTTGAAACAATAACGCCGCACCAGCATCGCTTAAAAAGCGTGCATTGGCGGTTTGGTGATCATCAACAGCATGTGGGAATGGAATCAGTACCGATGCCACACCCACTGCTGCCAACTCAGAAACAGTTAGCGCGCCGCTACGGCAAATAACGACATCGGCCCACGCGTATTCAGTCGCCATATCATCGATAAATGGCAGCACCGTGGCTTGCACACCGAGCTTGGCGTAGACCGCCTCAGCATTGGCTGCATGCTTGCGGCCGGCTTGATGGCGAATGATTGGGCGCGCTGCTGGCTCTAGCTCAGCGAACGCTTCTGGCACCAATTGGTTTAACGCCACAGCACCTAAACTCCCGCCTAAAACCAGTACCTGCAGCTGGCCTTGACGTTCGCCGTAACGAATAGCGGGCATGGGCAAGCTAGCAATGTCAGCACGCACTGGATTACCCACGGTGCTTACCTTGCTGGAAGCGGCAAAGGCACTGGGGAAGGCCTGCAAAATGCGTGTGGCAAAACGCGCCAGAGTTTTATTAGTAAAACCGGCAATGGCGTTTTGCTCATGGATATACAGTGGCAGGCCCAGTAGTCGCGCGGCCACGCCACCGGGGCCAGTAACATAGCCACCGAGGCCAATGACGGCATCGGCATTGACGCGACGGCAAATTGCCATCGCCTGCCAAACCGCTACAAGCAACTTAAACGGCGCTTGCAGCAAAGGCAGCAGGCCATTGCCGCGTAGGCCGCCAACATTTAAATAGCTAATAGCAATGCCCGCTTTCGGCACGATGTCGGCCTCAATGCCGCGCGCTGTACCCAGCCAATGCACTTTCACGCCCTCAGCTTGCAGTCCACGCGCCACAGCTAATGCCGGGAAGACGTGACCGCCAGTGCCGCCAGCCATCACTACCACCGATTTAACGATAGTCATTGAGGCCTCCCGGACGACGCACAGCGCGTTCTTGTGGCTCGCTGGCTTCGGCATCGATGCGCAAAAGCACTGCCAAGACCACAAACATCATGACCAAACTGGAGCCACCGTAGCTGACTAGCGGTAGCGTCAGGCCTTTGGTTGGAAACAGACCGATATTAACGCCGATATTGATCGCTGCTTGGATGCCGATAGTCACCGACAAGCCATAGGCGACATAGCCAGAAAATATCTGGCCAGCACGCTCAGCACGTTGGCCAATGCGCAGGCCAGTCATGACCAAAGTGACCATGGCTAGCAATAATAACAAGACGCCGACTAGGCCAAACTCTTCGGCATAAACGGCAAAAACGAAGTCGGTATGTGCTTCGGGCAAGTAAAATAATTTTTGCACGCTATGGCCTAAGCCAACACCAAACCAATCGCCACGACCGAAGGCAATCAAGCTTTGCACTAGCTGGTAGCCACTATTGTATTGATCGGCCCATGGATCGGTGAACGCCATTAAGCGCTTCATCCGATAAGGCTCGGCGATCATGATGCCGATGGCACCCAATAAAATTCCGCCCGACAGCATTAAATACAGCGCCATTGGCGAGCCTGCCAAAAACAGCATCGCCATCAATGCAATGACAATCACCATGCTTGCGCCGAAGTCAGGCTCTGCCAACATCAAGCCAACAGATATGCCGGCAAATGCCATTGGCTTGAGAAAGCCCATCCAGCCTGAGCGCACATCTTCTTGGCGGCGCCATAAGTAGGCAGCCATCGCCAACACGCCAGCAAACTTCAATATTTCTGATGGCTGGATGGTTAAGCCACCAATGCCAATCCACCGCATGCTGCCATTTACGCGACGGCCAATACCAGGAATCAAGACCAATACAATCAGCACAAGCGCCACTAAAAACAGCCAGTAGCTATAACGATTCCATGTCTCCATGGGCACTTGCGAAACCACCGCGGCAACCACTAGGCCAATGGCTAGATAGATCAAGTGGCGCGTGAAGAAGTAGAACGGATTGCCATAGTTGGCATCAGCGACGCCCATCGATGCCGAGCCAACCATGATTAGGCCGATGCAAAATAAGAAGCCCGCTGAGAGCAGCACATACTGACGATCGCTGAGCAAGCTCAGATTCATGCGCATGTTTTGATATGGAGCAAGCACGCGGGCCATCATGATGAATGCCCCGTATTGGAGCCGGCAACGAATGTTTGCACGCCAAGCGCAAACTGATCGCCGCGATCTTCGTAATGCTTAAACATGTCGAAGCTAGCGCAAGCTGGCGACAGCAAAATGGCATCGTGGGGGTGGGCAAATTGACGAGCGCTGGCGATGGCCTCATCCAAGCTCGCGCAACGCTGGCGTGGCAACTCGGCGGTGATGGCGGCATCAATCACCGACGCATCCTCACCGATCAACACTAGCGCACGGCCGAAGCTGGCCATAGCCGTTTGCAATGGCGTGAAATCTTGACCTTTACCGACACCGCCAGCAATGAGCACAACGCGACCGCCAGCCGGCGCAATTGCCGCACCTAGGCCATGAATAGCCGCGAGCGTTGCGCCAACATTAGTGCCTTTAGAGTCGTTATACCAAGCGATGTCATCGGCAAGGGCGACGCGTTGGCAGCGATGTTTTAAGCCGCTGAAATCGCGCAATGTGGCTAGCATGGCATCACGCGACATGCCCACAGCCTCGCCCAATGCCAAACAAGCTAGCGCATTGGCAATATTGTGCTGACCAAAGATTTGCAACTCGGCGACAGGCATTAATAGCTCGCGACCGCGTGCCAACCAAGGCTCGCCATCGACGCTTAAAACGCCGTAATCGTTTAGATCTGGCGCACTCAAACCAAAACTTGCATGCGGCAGACTATCGGCGATTAATGGCCGTGTTAATTTGTCATCGCGGTTAAATACATAGCGCTGGCAGTTGCGGAAAATACGGTGCTTAGTCTGATGATATTCGACCATGCCGCTGTAGCGATCCATATGGTCTTCGCTGATGTTCAACACCACCGCCACCGCTGCTTTCAGCGAATGTGTGGTTTCAAGCTGGAATGACGACAACTCCATGACGTAGAGGTCTTTGTCACCCTCAGCGAGCATGTCTAAAACTGGTGTGCCGATATTGCCGCAAACGCCGACATTTAAGCCGTCACGCTCGGCCATCAAACCCATCAATGTGGTGACTGTGCTTTTTGCGTTAGATCCGGTGATAGCAATAATCGGTGCCGTGGCTTCGCGGCAAAACAGCTCTACGTCGCCAACCACCAAAACGCCTGCGCGACTTGCGGCAGCAATTTCTGGTGTAGAAATTGCCATGCCTGGGCTGGAAATAATTTCACTGGCCGACAACAGCAGCTCGGCATTTAAGCCGCCAAGGTACACATTAACTTCGGGAAACTCAGCACTGAGCTCAGCTAAACCGGGCGGATGCTCGCGCGTATCATTAACCGCAACGCTATAGCCTTTGCTACGTAAATAACGCACGCACGAGAGCCCAGTCTTACCCAGACCAATCACTACTCGTAGACCACCGCGCGCTATTAACATGCTCAGCTCCTAACGCAATTTCAAGGTCGCAAGACCAATGAGCACCAACATGAATGAGATGATCCAGAAACGCGCAACCACGCGAGTCTCGGGCCAGCCTTTAAGTTCAAAATGGTGATGAATAGGAGCCATGCGGAAGATGCGTTTGCCGGTGAGTTTGAAGCTTGCCACCTGCATCATTACCGACACGGTCTCCATGACGAAGACCCCGCACATAACGAATAAAACGATTTCCTGACGCACGATGACCGCGATAGTGCCGAGCACAGCACCCAGTGACAGCGCGCCGACATCACCCATGAAAACTTGCGCGGGATACGCGTTGAACCAGAGGAAACCAAGACCGGCGCCAATGATTGCGCCACAGATAATGATGAGCTCGCCCGACCCGGCCACGAAGGGGATTTGCAGGTAGGTGGCGAACTTAATATTGCCGGTGACGTAGGCAAAAATAGCCAATGCGCCAGCGACCATGACGGTAGGCATAATCGCCAAGCCATCGAGGCCGTCGGTAAGATTGACCGCATTACTCGCGCCAACGATGACGAAGTAGCTGAGCACGATGTAGGCGATACCAAGCGGGATAATGATGTCTTTGAAAAACGGCACGATGAGACTGGTTTCAATTGGCGTTTTCGCAGTCATGTAAAGAAACACTGCCGCACCAAGACCAGCCACCGACTGCCAGAAATACTTCCAACGACTCGGCAAACCGCGAGGGTCTTTCTCGACAACTTTGCGATAATCATCGACCCAACCGACCATGCCAAACACTGCCATCACCGCCAGCACCACCCAGATATACATATTATCTAAGCGCGCCCAAGCCAAGGTGCTGACCAAAATCGTGGTCAAAATGAGTACGCCGCCCATAGTTGGCGTGCCGACTTTAGCCAAATGCGTTTGCGGGCCATCTGTGCGAATGGCTTGGCCAAATTTCATCGCTTTCAGGCGCTCAATCATCCACGGCCCCCACCAAAGCGATAGCGCAAAGGCAGTGACAATGCTGAGCATGAAGCGAAAGGTGAGGTAGTTAAATACCGCAAAGCCTTTCACATGCTGGCTGGCCCAATCGGCTAAGACTAGGAGCATTAGTGCACTCCCGCCGACTCAGTAACAGCGTGCACGATCTGCTCCATGCGTGCGCTGCGTGAGCCTTTAATCAAAGCACTGACTACGCCTTGTAGCTCATGCTCTAAGGCTTTCACTAAGGCATTGTGATCAGGAAATAATTGCGCCTGATTGCCAAAGCCATCGGCATAAAAATGCTGGTGCTGACCTGTGGTCATTAACGCGTCTATTTTTTTCATTTTTGCGTACGCTCCGACTTCACGATGGCCCGATGCGGTGGCATCGCCCAATTCACCCATATCGCCCAATACCAATACGCGTCGGCCCGGCAGCGAGCACAGCAAATCAATCGCTGCTTTCATGCTGTCGGGATTAGCGTTGTAGCTGTCATCGATGAGATAAGACTCACCGAGGCGATGCAGCACACTGCGACCCATAAACGGGCGCGTGCTTGATAAACCTTGCACAATGGCCTCTAGTGACACGCCGCAGGCATGCGCCAAACCGGCTGCTGCCAAAGCATTTGCGACCTGATGACGACCCAATACTTGCAGCTGTACAGGCGCTGATTGCTCACCGATATGAAGCTGAAAGGCATATTGGGGCGTATCACCGTGGCTAATATTGCTCGCATAAATGTCAGCGCCAGCCTGTAGCGAGAATGTCACTACACGGCGCGAGCCCATCGCTTCAAGCCAGAAATCAGCGAACTCATCATCACGATTAATTACCGCCACACCGTCATCGGCCAAAGCGGAGTAAATCTCGCCCTTAGCGCGCGCAATACCCTCGCGACTACCGAATCCTTCTAAATGTGCAGTGCCAACATTGGTGATCACCACTGCCTGCGGCTTCACCATTGCGGCGGTGTAAGCGATTTCGCCAAGATGATTTGCGCCAAGTTCAAACACGCCGTATTGGTGCTCATCACGCAAACGCAGCAGCGTTAGTGGCACACCAATATCGTTATTAAAATTACCCTTCGTAGCCAAGGTATTACCTAAGCCTTCAAAAATTCGCGCAGTCATTTCTTTGGTAGATGTTTTGCCTGCCGAGCCCGTCATCGCCACTTTGGTGAGCTTAGGGAAGCGTTCGCACCATGCAGTCGCCAACCGACCTAGGGCGGCATGGCAATCAGCCACAACAATTTGAGCGATGCCTGCCGATGGATCCAATGATTCAGTAATCGCGGCTAGCGCACCTTTAGCCGCGGCTTGTGCGAGCAAGTCATTGGCATTGGTACGAGCGCCACTGAGCGCGATAAACACATCATCGGCCTGCAGCGTGCGGGTATCGGTCGAGAAGCTGCCGACATCGGCATCCAAGCCAACCAGTTCGCCCGCAATGGCGCGAGCAATATCCGAGAGCTTCATGCCCTACTCCTCAACAGCAAGGCCATACGCACCTGCTCTACATCACTAAATGGAGTACGCACGCCGTGCACTTCTTGGTAAGTTTCATGACCTTTGCCGGCCACCAAAACCAGATCATCTTCGCCCGCTTCTGCTATCACTTGCGCGATGGCATCGCCACGATCAAGCACGCAACGCACGCTGCGATCTGCCGCTAAGCCTGAGCGCACATGATCAACAATCGCTTGTGGATCTTCTTCGCGTGGGTTGTCTGTGGTGATGACTACGTGATCGGCTAACTCGCCAGCAATACGACCCATTTCTGGACGCTTACCGGTGTCACGACCACCGCCACAGCCAAACACCACCCAAAGCTTGGCCTTGGTATGTTCACGCGCCGCCTTTAGTGCCTGCGCCAAAGCATCTGGTGTGTGTGCGTAATCAACCACCGCTAATGGTGTGCCAGATTCGCGCAAACATTGCATGCGGCCAGGCACCGGTGACACCTCAGCTAAAGCAGCCACGATGGCATCGATGTCATGACCAATGCTAAGCAGGCCACCAACTACAGCAAGTAAATTGCTGGCATTAAAATGACCAATCAATGGGCTTTTTAACGTCACTGTTTTGCCGGCAATGCGCAGCGAAATGTGCAGGCCATCAAGTGTGGCCTCTACTGACTCCGCTACCAGCTCAACATCGCTAGCTGGATTTAAGCTATAGCGCAGGCATTGCACGTTGTCAGCGAGCTGCGCCATCATTTCTGCGCCGTAAATATCATCGGCGTTTATGACCGCTGCGCGCAGATCAGGCCAGCGAAATAACGAGGCCTTGCTCGCCGCATATGAGTCCATGTCGCCGTGATAATCAAGATGATCGCGCGTCAAATTGGTAAACAAAGCGGTATGAATGCGTGTGCCAGTTAAGCGGCCTTGGCTCAGCCCATGCGAGCTCGCCTCAAGGGCAACAGCCTGCGCACCTTGATCGCGGAAATCGGCTAACAGGCGCTGTAACTGCAGAGGATCTGGCGTGGTGAAAATTGCCGGAGCTAGTTCGCCCGGAAAGCCATTGCCTAAGGTGCCCATGACTGCCGCACGCAGGCCTAATTTATTGCATGCGCCAGCGAGTAAATTGGCGATGCTGGTTTTGCCATTGGTGCCAGTAGTGGCAAGCACAGTCATGGCTTGCGAGGGCTGTGCATACCAGCGCGCCGCCAAAAGCCCGAGCATGTCGCCTAGGCCTGGCACGGCTAATACCGGCACATGATTGATGACAGTGTTCAGAGTGAAATGGTTATCGGCCTCAGTCAAAACTACCGCTGCACCAGCTTCGATGGCAGCAGGAATATGCTCATGCGCGTTGTAATGCGTACCGGCGACAGCAATGAAACAGGTGCCCGCGGTTACTTGACGCGAGTCGGCAACCAACGACTCAATGGCAATCGATTGCCATTGATCAGGGCAGCTAGGTAGTAAATCGCCGAGTGTCATCATCTCAGCCTCCTGCCGCAGGGCGATAAGGTAAGCGCGCCTGACCAGCCAAGCGCTCGCTGCTGCGATCTGGCTCGACATTCATCAGGCGTAAGGCGTCGGCCATGCTGCGCGAAAATACTGGTGCTGCTGCCAAGCCGCCGTAATAGCCACCCTTGCGAGGCGTATCGATGATCACCGCGGTAACAATTTTAGGATTGCTAGCTGGGGCCATACCGACAAACAAGGACATGTATTGGTCGCTAGAATAGCCGCCGCCCTTTGCTTTATGAGCTGTGCCAGTTTTGCCTGCCACGCGATAGCCCGGCACTGCTGCACGAAGCGCAGTGCCTTCCTGCGTAACCACAGTTTCCATCATGGGGATCAAACTTTTAGCGATGACTTCTGGAATCACTCGATGGCCTTCAACCGGGCCATTCACTTTGATAAAACTCACTGGCCGCTGAATGCCGCCACTAGCGATCGTTGCGTATGCCTGAGCCAATTGCAGTGCAGTCACCGTCACACCATAGCCATAAGACATGGTGGCGACTTCAACAGGATTCCAACGATTTGATGGCTGCAAAATACCAGCGCTCTCGCCGGGAAAGCCACTGCCAGTGGTGCTGCCAAAGCCTAAGTGCTGATGCAGCAGCGGCAGCGTATCGCGCGGCAAGGCCATGGCAATTTGTGCAGTCGCAACGTTGCTGGACTTGGTCAGCACAGTTTGCATATCGATAACGCCGTAATTGCTGTGATCACGCACGATTTTATTGAGCACGCGATACGTACCTGGCGAGGTATCGAAATGACTGCTAGTGGTGAACTTTCCGCTCTCCAATGCCGCCACCAAAGTAAATGGTTTTAGCGTCGAGCCCGGCTCAAACATGTCGGTGACCGCGCGATTACGCACAGCGTCGATATCAAGCGTTCCGCGATTATTCGGGTTGAACGATGGCACGCTGGCCATTGCTAGGACTTCGCCGGTCTCGACATCTAGCGAGACCAACACGCCTGCCACGGCATTGTGCTCAGCCACGCCTCGGGCCAATTCGCGATACGCCGAATACTGCACACGCGAATCAAAACTCAAGATGACATCTTGGCCAGGGCGCGCAGGCTTGAGCAGCGCCACATCCTGCACGCGATGACCTTTCAAATCTTTCATCACGCGCTTGCTGCCTTCAATGCCAGCGAGCTTTTTATCGAAAGATAACTCTAAGCCTTCACGGCCATGATCATCTGTACCAGTAAAACCGAGCATATGCGCGGTGGCTTCGGCTTCAGGGTAAAAGCGCTTGTACTCGGTCATCGAATACACGCCAGCAAAATCTTTGGCCAACACTTCTTCTGCATCATTTGGTGTCATGTGACGCACTAAATAGATGAAGCCTTTCTCACGATGGCGCTTAATTTTGGCCTGCAAATCTGAAGGTGATAACTTCAATGCTTTCGCCAGTGCCACCACATCAAGTTTAGCGGCAATGGCTTGGCGAGGATTCAGCCATAGGGTCGTGACCGGCGTGCTCACCGCCAGCGGCGTATTATTTCGGTCACGAATGACGCCGCGCATGGCCATAATCGGCTCAGTACGCATCATGCGAGCATCACCTTGAGCGCGCAGAAATTCACTATCGACGACTGTTAAATAGCCGGCACGCAGAGTAATGCCGCCAAATAAAACCGCGAGAATAAACAGCACAAAGCGATGGCGCCCAACATACTTAAGCCCGCCATGATCACTCGCGGCGGGCTTTGTCTTAGCGCGTGAGTTAGCACGCTGATTTGGTGAGTTAGTGCGCTGATTCATGGCCGCACCATCATGACGTCATGCGGCGCCGGCGAGCGCATACCGAGCTCATCAACCGCGACTTTGCCAATGCGCCCGTAAGCACCCCATGCTTGCTGCTCTAGCAGAAGTTGACCCCATTCCACTTCCAGCTGATCACGCTCAGTTTGCAATGACTGCAAGTCTGCTAAATACAGACGCGACTTATGCACGCTGAAGGCCACCGCAATCGATGTCGACACCAGCACCACGATGACGCAGGCATTTTGCCAAAGAATAGGCTGCATCAAGCTTAGGCGCAGGCCGCTTAAACGCGCTGCCCAGCTCATTTTCGCACGCTCGCTAAACGCTCAGCCACGCGCAAATGCGCACTACGAGCGCGAGGATTTGCGTTGACTTCCTCGGCACTGGGCTCCACGGCTTTGCCAATTTTTTTCAGCTGCGGATTCATTTGCGCAATGGTCACCGGCAGGCCCGGCGGAAAGTCATCGCCCTTAGCCTCACGCACAATGAACTGCTTCACTAAGCGGTCTTCCAGCGAATGGAAGCTAATCACAGCCAAACGACCGCCAGCATTCAATGCATGCAGACTTTGCGCTAGCAAATCTTCTAAATCGCCGAGCTCACGATTCACCGCAATGCGAATAGCCTGGAAGCATCGCGTCGCCGGATGCTTATGGCGCTCCCACGATGGATGCGCTTTAGCAATGACATCAGCCAACACTTTAGTTCGCGTAATCGGCGTCACCGCCTGCTCAGCCAATACCGCGCGAGCAATACGGCGGGCATGACGCTCTTCACCATAGGTTTTAAAGACGTCGGTGAGTTCAGCTTCGGAAATCTGCACCAACCATTGCGCCGCACTTAAACCGCGCGTGGTATCCATGCGCATATCGAGCGGGCCATCATTCATAAAGCTAAAGCCGCGCTCGGCATCATCTATCTGTGGTGATGACACACCTAAGTCCGCCAGCAAGCCATCAACCTGACCCAACAAACCACGCGCTTCCAATGCCGGCAGCAAGCTAGCAAAAGAGTCATGGATGATTTCAAAGCGCGAGTCTTCACGCATTAATGCTTCACCGCTGGCGATCGCTTGCGGGTCTTTATCGAAACCAATGACGCGCGCGTTAGGGCCAAGCTGCGCTAGTAGATGGCGTGTATGTCCGCCTCGGCCAAATGTCGCATCCACATAGACGCCATCGGGCTTGCCCAAGACGGCAGCGACGGTCTCATTGAGTAGGACAGTGAGGTGAACTAAGGCATTCATGGTTATAGCGCCAGAGTATCAATGGCTTGCGCAAGCTCGGCAGCCGAGAAGTCGGCATTGAGCAGCTCAGCTTGTAGAGCATCCCAGGTAGGCTTATGCCAGATTTCACATTTCTTGCCCTGACCGGCAAACACCACAGCTTTTTCAAATAGTGCAAATTTGCGTAGCTCGGGGCTAACCAAAAATCGCCCCGCGCTATCGAGATTAATTTCTGTTGCATAGCCCATTAGGCGACGCTTGAGCATGGCTAACGGCGCACTAGAGCTCGGCAGTGCATCAAGCCGCGCTTCAATGACTTCCCATTCAGGCAATGGGTACAGTACTAAGCATCTTTCACGAATATCGACGGTCAGGACAAATTTTCCCTGACACTCAGCCATAACGCGCTCGTGGTAACGCGTCGGCAAGCCGATGCGCCCTTTGGCGTCCATGTTGAGTTCGTCGTAGCCGCGAAACATTCGATTAGCCTTCCCGAGTGGGCGATAAAAACAATAAAAACCACAAAGTCACACTTTTCCCCACTCTGTTGGCAATATAGGGATGCGACCGCTGAGCGTCAAGGACAGTCTCAGTCGGTTATATGTATAGTTTAGGTATTGAATAACAATGACTTAGCTTTAATGCGCAGAATCAACATTGTCATTGAATAGAAGATAAACAATGACTTAGCGATGTTTCCTCATGCCAATACGAGAGCTTCGCTAACGTTAGAATTTATAGTTATATATAAATTAGTTATGCGAAGCTTAGACAAGGGTGTAACAGATCTACGCTAGCTCGTAGATCGAGCGCCTCGAGCCACGCGCCAGTGAATCAGCAACGTCAGCCCTGCTACCAGCAGAAACATAAAGCATTGCAGCAGCGTCTGAAAGCCACTACGCCGCTCGCCGTTAATGGCGATCACAAGCGACTCCTGCCGCTGCTGACTTAGCTTTGCCTCACTGGGCCTCGCCTCTTGCTTACCATCGCTTGAATACGATGGCTGACTACGCCAATAAGCATCGTTCGTCTGATGATTGGAGTAGGTATTTTCGTTTAGCGTTAACTCAGGCGTTGCTACTGTGAACACAGCATAGCCCGCAATACCTGCCGAGATGACGATACAAAATACTGCGGCGAAACAGACTGAAAGCGCATATATCTCTAGCTTACTTTTCATGCTCTATCTCACTTTCAAGGCCACCGAGCATATAGAGGCTACTACACATCTCAAGCTCAGCTCACATAATAGGTCGGAGTCAGCCGGTAAGCCGGGTTCTGTCGTGGACGATCATTCCTCTAGGCGCACCGTCGCCGATGCGCTCAAGCAACCTACCCGTGTCCCGCGCGGGCCGCGCGTCTGGACACCTATTTGGTCTTGCTTCGAGTGGGGTTTGCCGTACCGGTCTGTTACCAGACTCGTGGTGCGCTCTTACCGCACCGTTTCACCCTTACCTGATCCTCAATACTCGAAAGTGCTAAGGCCATCGGCGGTCTACTCTCTGTTGCACTTTCCGTCGGCTCGCGCCGCCCAGGCGTTACCTGGCACTCTGCCCTATGAAGCCCGGACTTTCCTCCCCCCTGCATGCAGGGCAGCGATCGTCTGGCCAACTCCGGCGCGCAGCATACGGCGGCAGGAGCACTAACTCAAGGCGCATATCTCAGCATTTACTGACATCAACTACTGCGCCGCCTCGCGCAACTGCTGCGCCAACTCGTAAAGTGCATTTTTACGTAGCCCCAAAACCTCCGCAGCAATAGCTGCTGCCTGCTTCACCGGCAACTCCCGCACCAATACCGCCAACAAAGCCTCGGCCGTGATGCTGTGCTGATCATTCACCGCCAGTGCTGGCGCGCCGGCCACAACAATGACCATTTCGCCCCGCTGCTGATTACTGTCGGCCTCAACCCAAGCTAATAGTTCAGCCAATGGCGCGCGTTTAATTGTCTCGAAAGTTTTTGTCAGCTCACGCGCTAAGGTTGCCAAGCGCTGTTCGCCAAAGACACTGGTCATTGCCGCTAGAGTATCGACGATGCGATGCGGCGCTTCATAAAAAATCAGGCTATGCGGTGTCTGCGCCAAAGCCTGTAATCGCGACTCGCGAGGGCCGGCCTTCGCCGATAAAAAACCTTCGAAATGAAATCGGTCAGATGCCAAACCGGCGGCACTTAAAGCTGCAATTGCCGCACAAGCACCCGGCACTGGCGACACCCGTATGCCCGCCTCATGCGCTGCTGCCACCACACGATAGCCAGGGTCACTAATCAGCGGCGTGCCGGCATCGGAAATAAGCGCCAGCGACTCGCCAGCGAGCATGCGCTCAATCAGCATGGGCACGCGTTCGGCCTCATTGTGATCATGTACTGCCGTGGTTGGGGTGGTGATGCCTAGCTCTCGCAGCAAGCGACCAGCGTCGCGCGTGTCTTCGGCTGCAATCATCGACACCGCTTGCAGCGTAGCCTTTGCGCGCGGCGATAAATCATCGTTATCGCCAATGGCTGTCGCCACCACATACAACACGCCCGCTTCCAACTTACTCATCGCAGCATCCACTTTTCATTGATCGCTAAGCTTACGTGCCAGCACAGGCATGCGCCATGGTCTTAACTAGAGATAAAGCCAAGGAGTTAGCCATGCCATCCGTGCGCAACACATTACAAGCAGGCTCACCGACACAGGTGCAAGGTCGCATAGCCGAGGCCGACGCTTGCGAGCTGCTTATTAGCGCCGGCCATCGCATCATTGCGCAAAACTACCTCTGCCGTGCTGGCGAGATTGATATCATCAGCGTCAACCATTACGGCAAGCTGGTGTTTACTGAAGTACGCTGGCGCAGTAGCGTTGAATTTGGTGGAGCCATTGCCACGATAAACGCGCAAAAGCGAAGCAAAATGAGCAAAACAGCCGCTTTCTTTTTGCGCCAAAACCCACACTACGCTACCTTCAGCAGTCGATTTGATGTCATTGCTTTTAATGGCAAACCGCCGCACTGGCAACGTGTTTGGTTGCGCGGCGCATTTAGCGCGTTTTAACTTTACGGATGAATCATGCAAGCACGCATTGCCCAACTCGGCCACGATGCCATGAGCACACTAGCCAAGCTCGTTGAAGAAGCTAGCCCCGCCATCGAGCAAGCCGCTATGGTTATGGTCGATGCCTTGGTGAATGGGCACAAGATCATCAGCTGCGGCAACGGCGCCTCAGGCGCCAACGCACAGATTTTTGTTAGCAAGCTGCTCAATCGCTTTGACCCTGAGCGCCCCGCCCTACCAGCATTAGCGTTGGCTCCAGATAGCATCACGCTAAGCGCTTTAGCACAGGACAACCGCCTCACCGAATCATTTTCGCGGCCATTTCTCGCCATCGCGCAAACTGGCGATGTCTTGGTGGTGCTATCTGCCAGCGCCACCGCCCCTAATATCATTGCCGCCGTGCATGCTGCTCAAGAGCGAAACTGCCCGGTGATTGCACTCACCGGCGCCAGCGGTGGCGAAATTGCGCGCCTACTTAGCGAGCGTGATGTATTGATTCAAATCCCAGACCATCGCAGCTACCGAGTGCATGAAGCGCAACTCTTTACTTTGCATTGCTGCTGCGCCTTAATCGACACAGCCTTATTTGGAGATCCAGACCTTGCTTATTAAACCCATGAAAATCGTATTGACTGCTGCCATCGTTAGCACTGCGTTACTTTCAGGCTGTACCACGCTGGCCAAAATGGGCGTTGCCCCTGGCATCGCAGACCCTGGCACGCGCACAACGGCGCTTTCACTAACTGATATAAGCCTATCGCAAGCCGTTCTTCGCGATATTTTCCGCGACATTCCAGCCGCGCGCGATGGTCGCATCCAAGTTGAATCGTTTTATCAGGTCATATTGATCGTTGGCGAAGTGCAGAGCGCTGAAATTAAAAGCCGCATTACGCAAATCGCGAAGAGCTATAAAGACGTACGCTCAGTACACAATGAGCTAGAAGTGGCAGTGAACCGCGGCCTGCTAGAGCGGGCGGGCGATGACATGCTGGAAAGAAAGGCCGGCTTTACCTTAGCCACAGCCGATAATGTGCCTAGCTCGCAAACCAAGATTGTCGCCAAAAATGGCACGGTGTATTTGATGGGCGCACTGACGCAGCGCCAAGCCGATCGCGCCATTTTGCGCCTACAGGCGCTCGATGGCGTGACACGGATTGTGAAAGTGCTGGAAATAGTTGGTGAGCCGAACGCTCAATAAGCTATTTCACCACACTGAGAAAAGGCCGCGGTTTCGCGGCTTTTTCTATTGCAGGCTCAGCTTCAGCAATAGGCGGTGGCTCGGGCGAGTATTCCGTAGCTTCGAAAAATAGACCTTCGCCATTTTCCTTTGCATAAATGCCCAGCACTGCACCCACTGGCACCTGTATCGCCATTGGCATGCCGCCAAAACGCGCTGAAAACAACACCGCTTCATTGCCCAAAACTAAGTCGCGCACAGCCGATGGCATGACGTTAAGCACAATGCGACCATCCTCAACAAATTGTTGGGGCAACTCGCAGCCCGGCCAATACGCATCGACCAATAAGTATGGCGTAAAGTCGGCATCGACTAACCACTCATAGATGGCACGAATAAAGTAAGGGCGCGTTCCTTTCAGCTGCATCACTAGCTTCAGCCTCGACGCATATCGCGTTCAACATCGGTCAAGCTGGCTAAGAAGCCATCGCGATGGAAGATCTGCCCCATATAACGCACCATGCCTTTGCATGAGCGCTCTGGCAGCTCAATGCCCATTGCTGGCAAGCGCCATAAGATTGGTGCCAACATGCAATCGAGCAAGGAGAACTCTTCGCTCATGAAGAAAGGCATCTCGTTAAAAATCGGGGCAACCGTAATCAAGCTATCGCGAAGTGTTTTTTGCGCTTTCTGCAAAGCAGCATCTTTCAGCTTGCCCGACAAAATGGCATCGACTTGCGAGCACCAATCTTTCTCGATGCGGTAAGCCAATAACCTAGCTTGCGCACGTGCAACCGGATAAATCGGTAGCAATGGTGGGTGTGGAAAACGTTCGTCGAGGTATTCCATCATGACTTTGGTTTCATAAAGCGATAAGTCACGATCAACCAATACCGGCAGCTCGTTGTACGGGTTCAAATCTGCTAAATCAGCTGGGCGATTGCCTGCAGAAACACTCACTACATCGACTGAAACACCTTTTTCGGCCAACACAAAGCGTACGCGGTGGCTGTAATGATCCGCCGCTTCCGAATAAAAAGTCATTGAAGCGCGTCGTGTAACCGTCGCCATCTTAAATCCCCCTAGCAAGCGCTCAACTCAGAAGCGCAAAAGCAAAAGGGCGGCACCGTAAAGCGCGCGCCCTTTTGCTCAAGACCACAGCCGGCAAATGCCGATGTGGGATTATTTAACGTCTTTCCAGAACTCTTTGTTCAGGAAGTACACGGGAATAAAGAGCACTGCCAAGAACAGTAATACCCAAAAACCCATGGCTTCACGCGTGGTGCGCGAAGGTTCAGCCATATACGTCATGAAGTTAACCAGGTCGCCCATAGCTTCTTCATAACCTTCAGGACCTAGCTCTTTTTCCAGCGGTTGTAGTACATGAGGCATACCAACATCTTTAAAGACGTGGTTGTTTACACCCCATGGACGTTTATCGTCTGGATAGAAGTTAAGCAAGTAGGTATAGACCCAGTCTGGCGAGCGGAAACGTGTTTCCAAAGACAGATCAGGTGGCGCATTACCAAACCATTTGGCTTGATCTTTCGGGCTCACGTGCGAGTTGATCGGATCGCCGATTTTATCGCTAGTAAACATCATGTACTTTTCAACCAACGCAGGGTCGATGTCTAAATCTTGTGACATTCGCTCGTAACGCAAGTATTTCGCGCTATGACAGCCTGAGCAGTAGCTTAGAAAAAGCTGAGCGCCTTTCTGCAACGATGCTTTATCGTGCAAATTGATCGGTGCCACTTCGCATTCGTGCAGCTCACCGCAGGCGCCACCAGCCGAGGCGAAAGCCCAAACCGGTGCTATCGACAAGACAAGAGCCATGATCAACTTTTTCATTAGTGTGATCCCCCAGTAACGCGATCAGGCACAGGTTTTACCTTCTCCATGGACGTATAGAACGGCATGAGTAAGAAAAACAAGAAATAAGTAATCGTCAAGATCTGCGACATCACGGTTTTAACAGGATCGGAAGGTACTGCGCCTAAGTAGCCCAAGCCTAAGAAGCTGATGACAAACACACCAAGCCAAATCTTGCTTTGCGTGCCTTTATAGCGCATCGATTTCACCGGGCTCTTATCCAGCCAAGGCAGGACAAAGAGAATGGCAATCGCCGCACCCATGGCAACCACACCACCAATTTTTGACGGTACTGCACGCAGAATCGCGTAGTACGGGGTGTAATACCATACTGGAGCAATGTGATCAGGCGTCTTCAGCGGGTTAGCTGGCTCGAAGTTTGGTCGCTCCAAGAAGTAGCCACCGCCATCAGGGAAGAAGAACAACACTGCCGAGAAAGCCGCCAAGAACACCACAATACCGACTAAGTCATGCACCGTGTAGTAAGGGTGGAAAGCAATGCCATCTAGTGGAATACCGTCTTCGCCTTTCACTTTCTTGATGTCAACGCCATCAGGGTTGTTTGAGCCCACATGGTGCAATGCAACCAAGTGCATAAACACTAAGGCCACAAGCACTAGAGGAATCGCCACCACGTGTAATGCGAAGAAGCGGTTCAAGGTAATGCCAGAGATCAAGTAGTCGCCGCGAACCCAAGTCACTAACTGCTCGCCGACAACTGGCACAGCACCAGCCAAGTTCAGAATAACTTGCGCACCCCAATAGGACATATTGCCCCATGGCAGCAGGTAACCGAAGAAGCCTTCAGCCATTAGCGCTAAGTAGATGGCCATACCGAACAGCCACACCAGCTCACGAGGCTTTTTGTATGAACCGTAAAGCAAGCCGCGGAACATATGCAGATAAATCACAACGAAGAACGCGGATGCGCCGGTGGAGTGCATATAGCGCAATAACCAGCCGTACTCAACGTCACGCATGATGTATTCGATAGAATCAAATGCACCTTCGCCTGACGGGTTGTAAGACATCGTCAACCAAATACCGGTAACCAGTTGGTTAACCAACACAATCATTGACAACACACCGAAGAAATACCAGAAGTTGAAGTTCTTCGGGGCATAGTACTTCGACATGTGATATTCGTAGGTTTCAGTCGCGGGGAAACGCGCATCTACCCAGCCCATAAGGCTTTTACCTAGATTTGCCATCAGACGGTATCCTCACCAATCACAATCACAGAGTCTGTTACGTAGCGGTAAGGTGGCACCACTAAGTTTGTTGGCGCCGGCACACCACTAAAGACGCGACCAGCTAAGTCAAAGCGCGAGCCGTGGCATGGACAAAAGAACCCACCGACCCAGTCTGCACCTAAATCGGCAGCAGCAACTTCTGGACGGAATAATGGAGAACAGCCCAAGTGCGTGCAAATACCGGTCAACACCAAAAACTCAGGCTTAATTGAGCGCGTGGGGTTTTTAGCGTATGCAGGCTGCTGAGTTTCAACTTCAGAATTTGGGTCATTAAGCTTGCTATCGTGCGTAGACAGCGTTCTCAGCATTTCAGGCGTGCGACGCACCACCCAAACAGGCTTACCACGCCACTCAAACACAGCGCGCTGGCCAGGCTCGATCTGACTAATGTCAGCGGTGACGGGTGCACCAGCGGCTTTCGCCTTGGCGCTCGGGTTCCACGATTTTACAAAGGGAACTGCTACCCCTGCGACGCCCACAGCACCTACAGCAGCTGTGGCACCAATCAGCAGGCGGCGGCGATCAACATTTACGCCGTCAGTACTCATTAGACGCACTCTCCGAATCAGCTTAAGGCCGCCATTTAGAGGCACGCGCTGGTACCTGGCGGAGCTTGAAAAAGCCCACACATGTTAATGAAATAGCATGGAACTGACAAGATAAAGAAAGCCATATCCACACAGAGTTTCCGCTCATTACACAGAAAATAGACCAAATGCAAAAAGCCCGCTGGTAAACCAAGCGGGCTTTTTGTATCGGCGTCGGCGACTAGCGCCGAGCAGATTAACGCTTCGAGTACTGTGGACGCTTACGCGCTTTACGCAGACCGATTTTCTTACGCTCAACTTCACGCGCATCACGCGTTACGAAGCCTGCTTTACGCAGTGGCGATTTCAGCTCTTCGTTGTATTCCACCAAAGCACGTGTAATGCCATGACGAATTGCACCGGCTTGGCCGCCGATACCACCACCAGCAACGGTGACTTTGATGTCGAATTGAGTCAGAAGCTCAACCAACTCTAGTGGCTGACGCACCACCATACGAGCAGTTTCACGACCAAAGTAAGTATCCAACGGGCGGTCATTAACGACGATGTCGCCTTTACCCGGAGTGATAAACACGCGTGCTGTCGCAGTTTTGCGACGGCCAGTACCGTAATTCATTGTCATAGCTTAGGCGCTCAGATATTCAGTTCTTGCGGCTGTTGGGCGGAATGGGGATGCTCAGCACCACCATACACTTTCAACTTAGCCAGCATATCACGACCCAATGGGCCTTTTGGCAGCATGCCTTTAACGGCGATTTCCAAAGGAGCTTCAGGGCGATGTGCCAATAGCTTCTCGAAATTCACGCCTTTGATACCACCAGGGAAGCCTGTGTGGTGCCAGTACATTTTGTCCTGAACCTTGTTGCCAGTGACAGCTACTTTGCTAGCGTTCACAACAACAATGTAATCGCCGGTGTCGACGTGCGGAGTAAATTCTGGCTTGTGCTTACCGCGCAGACGCACGGCAATAGCGGAAGCTAGACGACCCAGCGTTTTACCGTTTGCGTCAACCACAAACCATTCACGCTTTACGGTCTCAGGCTTGGCACTGATAGTCTTCATGTCAACTTGCCTTCAAAAATCGAGTTGTGCGGCAACCCAAAAATGTTGTCACCGCAATGAGGTCGCGAATGTTACCCAAGGACGAGCCTATTGGCAATGACTGCTTGAAGATTTTTTCACTACCCTAGGCATTGCTGCGCTAATTAGGTCAGCGTGTGAGCAATAGCGCGCTATATACATAGCCTCGGACCTACAAAACAAGCTTGATTGCTCTGCATGCCATACGCCTAAGGCCGATGTGGGCGCATCAAATAATCGCTGGATTGCATTTCCTGCAATCGACTTTGGGTTCGCTCAAACTCAAAGCTCAAGCGCCCGCCTGAGTATAGCGACAAAATAGGCCGCTCAGCGGATGCCACCAAATTAACGCAGCGATCATAAAGCTCATCGATCAAATTGATAAAGCGCCTTGCTGCATCGTCGTTATCTATACCCAGCTCAGGAATACCAACCAGCACTACTGAGTGGTAAACACGTGCCAGCTCAATATAGTCATGAGCGCTTCTAGGCTCTTCGCAGAGCTCCGTAAAGCTAACCCAGAGCACATCATCACTGCGACAAAGAACCTCGACCGTCCTATCATTAATATTAAGTGGCGAGTTCTGCACACTCTGTCCGAGCGTTAGCTCTCTAAAACGCGCCTGCAAAGCTTGTGCAGCTGCATCATCCACTGGCGTGTAGTAGAGCGCCGCCTGCGTTAATACGCGCAGTCGATAATCAATGCCGGCATCCACATTGAGCACTCGGCAATGCGCTTGCACTAGCGCGATGGCAGGAAGGAAGCGCTGGCGCTGCAAGCCGTTTTCATACAAACGCTCAGGCACGATATTTGATGTGGCCACAAGGGTCACACCGCGCACAAACAAGCGCTCGAACAATCCACCCAAAATCATCGCATCGGCAATGTCAGTAACAAAAAACTCATCGAAGCAAATAACAACAGCCTCATTATGCAAGGTGTCGGCGACGTGCGAGAGTGGGTCTTTTGTGCCCTGCAACTCTTTCAGCTGAAGATGAACTCGCTGCATAAAGCGATGAAAATGCACGCGTAACTTGCGCCGAAATGGCACTGACTCAAAAAATAAATCCATCAACCAAGTCTTACCACGGCCTACTCCACCCCATAAATACAGACCTTGGGCTGGCAACTTTTGACGCCTAATTTCTCGTATCCGCGCAGGGCCTCGCACGCGCTGAGCACGCTCAAAGCGCGCAAGAAGCTCATCAAATACTTGCTGCAAGCCCTCTACCGCTTCTCTTTGCGCAGGATCAGCGGTGTAGCCTTCTTGTGCGATGAGCAGCTCATAGCTTGGCAATGGCCCAAGAGGCCGACTTTGGTTTTGCACATCAGCCATTGCGGCCCTCTCCTACTTCAATGCCATGACGAACCCAATCGCGCAAATCGGTCAAGCGACCATGGAAAAAATGACTAGCGCCCGTCATCACACGCTCCTCTATTTCAGCATTTTGCGTTTCCAGCCAGTCGCTAATGGCCTGCGGATCGACAACCTCATCCTCATTGCCATAAATCACTCGCGTGCCTTTTGGCAACTGGAAACCGACCATCGGAAACCGCGTCACAGGCGGCGCAATCAGCATCAGCGAGCGCCCCTGCAAAGATGCTTGAGTTGCCTTAGCCCAAACTGTAGCAGCCACAAAAGCACCAAAAGAGAAGCCAATGAGGGTGAGCTCTTCAATACCCAGCGTCGCCTGCGCCCAAGCCAGTACCGCCAGCACATCATGCTGCTCGCCGGCGCCATGATCGAACTCACCAGCACTTTCGCCTACACCACGAAAGTTGAATCTGAGGCTTGCCATGCTGGCATCGCGACATGCTCTATGAGCGGTGAAAATAACTTTATTTTCCATGGTGCCGCCAAATAGCGGGTGCGGATGGCAGAGCACAGCCAAGGATTTTGCTCGGGCATGAGGCGGCACAGACAAAATGGCCTGTAACGGGCCCATCGGGCCAGGTAGTGTCAGCCGATGGTCACCGACAGCGTACTTAAAGGGGGAGTTTTCGTTACCGGCCATGCCGAAGTCCTCTACGTAGATCTTTCGCAAGTAGCGGCGAGAATGGTATAGATACACACATCGATCGCCAACGCTGTTATTTGCATGAATAATACGCGCTTAGGTGGTAGCTCGGCATTAAGCCGATAGGGAGAGTTCAGATGACGGCGTTGTGGAGCACAGTATTCTTTTTCATTGGCGTTGCAATTGGCGCTTATTACATGAAACGTCGGACTTCCGATCACCGCAGCCACGAGCTAGAGGCTCTGCTCACTGATCTGCAAAGTCGCCATGAAAATTATCAAAATGATGTGCGCAGCCACTTCGAGCACTCGGCACAGCTAGTGAACGAGATGACACAGCGCTATCGTGAGATTCATGAGCACCTACGCACGGGGGCACAAGTACTGTGCAATGACCCTAAGCGCGCTCGTGAAGACAACCCCGCCAACCAGTTTGTTGGTCTGTCTGGCCCCACTCCTGAGCCACAAGAGCCGAACCCTTACGCGGGCATTGAGTCGGGCGACTTTTCGTATTATGAGCCGCCACGCGACTACGCCACTAAGGATCCGCTCGATAAGGGCATGCTCGATGAGCGTTATGGATTTAAATAAGTCTTGTTGAAAAATACGGCGCGCGCCTGCAAGTCGGCCTCAGACGATTGGACGAGTGCCGACCTTACTTTTCGTGCGTCTATAGATTATAATTTTCAACCGAATTCACACTAAACCATCGTGTGCATTGGCCTCAGTGGGCCGATTATCGTGGTGGTTTAGTTTTTACCGCCCCCTCCAGAGGACTCCACTGTGCTCGAAGCCTATCGTCAGCATGTTGCCGAACGCGCCGCCCTCGGCGTACCCCCAAAACCACTAGATGAAGCACAAGTCGCCTCCGTAGTCGAACTCTTAAAAAACCCACCTAAGGGCGAAGAAGACTTCTTAGTAGACCTGCTTGAAAACCGAGTTCCGCCTGGTGTTGACCCCGCTGCCTATGTGAAAGCTGGCTACTTAGCCGCTATCGCTACTGGCAAAGCTGACTCAGCTCTTATCAGCAAGCAACGCGCTGTGTATCTGCTTGGCACAATGCTTGGTGGTTACAACGTGGCCCCGCTAGTTACTTTGCTAGATGATGCAAATCTAGCAGCCGAAGCCGCCATTGCGCTGAAAAAGACATTACTCGTATTTGATGCTTTCCACGATGTTGAAGAGAAAGCTAAGGGTGGTAATGCCCACGCTAAAGGCGTCATGCAGTCATGGGCCGATGGCGAATGGTTCACCAACCGTCCAGACGTTGCGCAAAAAATCACCGTCACCGTGTTCAAAGTGACCGGCGAAACCAACACCGATGACCTGTCGCCTGCGCAAGATGCGTGGAGCCGCCCAGACATCCCGCTACACGCCAACGCCATGCTGAAAAACGCGCGCGATGGTATTACGCCTGACAAGCCCGGCGAAATTGGTTCGATCAAACAGATCGAAGCACTGAAAGCTAAAGGCCACACAGTTGCCTATGTTGGTGATGTAGTTGGTACAGGCTCAAGCCGTAAATCAGCTACCAACTCGGTGCTCTGGTTCACTGGCGATGACTTGCCGCACATCCCTAACAAGCGCGATGGCGGCGTTTGTATCGGCAACAAAATCGCTCCTATCTTCTTCAACACCATGGAAGATGCTGGTGCGCTGCCATTTGAGTGCGACGTTAACGCGCTACACATGGGCGATGTCATCGACATCTACCCATTCGAAGGCAAGATCTGCAAGCACGGTACTGATGAAGTCATCGTAAACTTCGAACTGAAATCACAGGTATTGCTAGACGAAGTACGCGCCGGTGGCCGTATCAACTTGATCATCGGTCGTGGTTTGACCAACCGAGCTCGCGAAGCTTTAGGTCTTAGTGCATCGACTCTATTCCGCCAGCCACACTTGCCAACAGACACCAAAAAAGGTTTCACGCTGGCACAGAAAATGGTCGGTCGCGCTTGCAACCTGCCAGAAGGCTTAGGCGTTCGCCCAGGCACGTACTGCGAACCGAAAATGACCACCGTGGGCTCGCAAGATACCACTGGCCCAATGACACGCGACGAGCTGAAAGATTTGGCTTGCTTGGGTTTCTCGGCTGACTTGGTTATGCAATCGTTCTGCCACACCGCCGCCTATCCAAAACCTGTTGACGTTGGCACGCACCACACACTGCCAGACTTCATCATGAACCGTGGCGGTGTTTCGCTGCGTCCAGGCGACGGCATCATCCACTCTTGGCTCAACCGCATGTTGCTGCCCGACACTGTCGGCACCGGCGGCGACTCGCACACTCGCTTCCCACTGGGCATTTCCTTCCCAGCTGGTTCTGGCTTGGTGGCCTTCGCAGCCGCTACTGGCGTGATGCCATTAGACATGCCTGAATCAGTGCTAGTGCGCTTCAAAGGCAAAATGCAGCCAGGCATCACGCTACGTGACTTGGTGCACGCGATTCCTTACTACGGCATCCAAAAAGGCCTGCTCACTGTTGAGAAGAAAGGCAAAATCAACGCCTTCAACGGTCGCATTCTGGAAATTGAAGGCCTTGAGCACCTAACTGCCGAGCAAGCCTTTGAATTGTCAGATGCTTCTGCTGAGCGTTCAGCTGCGGGTTGCACGATCACCTTGTCGGAAGCCAGCGTGAAAGAGTACCTGACCTCCAACATCACCATGCTGAAATGGATGATTTCCAATGGCTATGGCGACGCTCGCACCATCGCGCGCCGCATTGGCAATATGGAAAAATGGCTGGCCAACCCAAGCCTGCTACGCGCTGATAAAGACGCTGAGTACGCCGAAATCATCGAAATCGATCTGGCCGATGTAAAAGAGCCTGTGCTCTGCTGCCCGAACGATCCAGATGACGCCAAGCTGCTATCCGATGTTGCTGGCACTAAGATCGATGAAGTCTTCATTGGCTCATGCATGACCAACATTGGTCACTTCCGCGCTGCTGGTAAGCTGCTCGACAAAGTGCCTGGTGGATCGCTGACCACGAAATTGTGGATCGCCCCGCCGACCAAAATGGATCAGCATCAGCTCATGGAAGAAGGCTATTACAACATCTATGGCCGTGCTGGTGCTCGTACTGAGATGCCTGGCTGCTCGCTGTGCATGGGCAACCAAGCTCGCGTCGCACCCAACAGCACTTGCGTATCGACATCGACGCGTAACTTCCCCAACCGTTTAGGCCAAGGTGCCGATGTCTACTTGGCCTCAGCCGAGCTAGCGTCAGTTGCCGCTGTTATTGGCAAGCTACCCACCGTGGCTGAGTACATGGAGTACGCTAAGCAAATCGAATCAATGTCAGGCGAGATTTATCAATACCTGAACTTTGACAAGATGGAGGAGTACACAACTCCAGCGGGTAAAATTGATATCGCTCAGCTGACATAATAGCCGCAGTGATACACAAAAAAGCCCAGCTATATGCTGGGCTTTTTTATACGTAGTTTTGCCCCACGGCGTACTTAGATCAGCTTAGCCTCAAGGCAGGCAGCACCCTAATAAGCATAGCCAGCCTGATTTCTGCTCAAACCTCGTGCACAAATAGCTCACGCTCAAAGCGTACCTGCGGCCAAAACACGCCATCATCAGCACGTTCGCCCGCACCCACAACCATGATTGGGAATGATGCATCACCTAGGCTCAATAGCTTGCGCACACGCACTTCATCAAAACCTTCCATCATGCAGGTGTCGTAACCATGAGCACGAAACGCCAGCACTAAGTTTTCGCAAGCCAATGCTGTGCTTTTTGCTGCCCACAAATCGACTTCTGATTTGGTATAAGGGCCACGCGGCACTGCCGCAACCAAGCCGCCCACTGAAAACGCGGCCTTTTTCACCATAGCAAAGCTGTTAAGCGGGCCTGGCGCGTAGTTATACGGAATGAGCTGATAATAACGCTGCACTAATTTTGGCACATCGGGCATAGGCCACTCACGCAGCATTTTGCGTGAAAACTCATCAATCCTATCGGTACGAGCAACACAAACAATTAGCTCTGCTGCAGTTTTAGCGGCTAGCTGACTCATGCAAGCTTTCACTAGTTTGGCTTTTTTATCCTTCGAGCGAACAATGAAAAACTCCCACGGCTGCAGGCCTGATGAGCAAGGTGCCAGCAACGCCATATCCAAACAATCATCCATGACCGCTTGCGGAATCGGCTTATTGGTGAACTTACGCACCGAGCGGCGGCTAATCACTACTTGGCGAAATGACTCTAAATCTATGCCGGTAGGCGCAGGCTCGTAGTAGCGCGATTTACCATCGGCGGTGACAACGACAGGCTTAGATTTTGTTGCTGACTTAGCGGACATAATTATCTCTTTCATATTAAAGTGTTGGAAAGCTAGCCAAGCCTATTGTTACTGTCAAACTAGAAGAACAAATGGCGTGACATTTTATGGCCACATGCTAACCTTACATTTGTCGGATTACTAACCTTGAGGCGTCTTATCTATGACCACCCCACATCACGATATCATTGTCGTTGGCAGCGGATTTTCAGGCCTAGGCATGGGCATTTTTCTGAAAAAATCCGGCCGTAACGATTTTCTCATTTTAGAAAAATCGACCGACTTTGGCGGCACTTGGCTCGACAATGATTATCCGGGCGCCGCCTGTGATGTGCCATCACATATGTATTCGTACTCATTCGATCAAAACCCCGATTGGTCACGTTTCTACTCAGGCCAAGCCGAAATTTTGGCTTATATGAAAAAGTGCGCGAGGAAATATGATCTCTACTCGCACTTTCGCGGCAATAGCGAGCTGATTGAAGCGCGCTGGAGCGATGCTGATAAGCGCTGGCAACTCAAAACAGGGGATGGCAAGGCATATACCGCGCGCGTGGTGATCTCCGGCATTGGTGGTTTAAGCCGCCCTGCACTGCCCAACGTAAAGGGCCTCGATAATTTCAAAGGCACAATGTTCCACTCCGCGCGCTGGAATCACGACTACGACCTCACAGGCAAGCGCGTTGCGGTTATTGGCACTGGCGCCAGCGCCATCCAGTTTGTGCCGCAAATCGCACCTAAAGTGGATGAGTTAGTGCTGTTTCAGCGCACACCACCTTGGTTGGTGCCAAAACCCGATGGCGTCATTAATGCCGGCGTGAAAAAACTATTCAACTTCTTACCGGCGTCACAAAATTTAGTGCGCGCTGGAATTTACTGGCAGGCCGAAGCATTCGCTCTAGGTTTTGTGCATCCAAAACTCATGGTGGCTATTGAGAAATTAGCGCGTTGGCATTTGAAAAGACAGATCAAAGACCCTGAATTGCGCGAAAAACTAACACCCAACTACACCATTGGTTGCAAGCGCGTGCTGTTTTCAAATAACTACTACCCAGCTCTGGCTCGCGATAACGTCAAGGTCATCGCCGCTGGCGTCAAAGAAGTGCGCGCCAACAGTGTTATCGATTCCAATGGCCAGGAACACCAAGTCGATGCCATTATTTGCGGCACCGGCTTTGATACCAAGGACCCATTAGGTCCGCTGCATTTATATGGCCGCGATGGTATTGAAACGCGCTCCAAAGAAGGCGGCTTAAGTGCTTATTTAGGCACTACACTTAAAGACTTACCAAACTTATTCATGTTGCTTGGCCCGAATACTGCGCTCGGCCATAACTCGATTATCTTCATGATTGAGCAGCAAATTCGCTATGCTATAAGCTGTCTAGATGAGATGGACAAGCGTGGTGCCGCTGAGATATCAGTCAAGCCCGAGGTGCAAGACGCTTATAATGAGCGCATTCAAGCCGAACTACAGAAAATGGTCTGGAGCGAAGGTGGCTGTAAAAGCTGGTATATCGATGAAGATGGCAAGAACTTCACCATCTGGCCTGGCTTCACCTGGAAATATTGGATGCGCATGCGCAAGCCAAACTTCCGCCACTTCCAGTTTAAGAAAGCTTAAACCGATAACGTTAGATACTAAAAAGCCGCTACTAAGCGGCTTTTTAGTTAAGGTTCTGCAAGTCACATATCTAGCAAAATAAGCGCTCAATGGCCGCGTGTAAGCTCGTGAATTTTCGCGATATAGCGCGGCATCATGCCAATGTCTTCGAAAATTTCCTCACCCTCTTCGACACGAATTACTCGTGTGCCCTTTTGGTAAGGCATGCGCGTCTCAAGCTCAAACAAGCCATGATGCAAAACGCTGGCAATAATCTCTTGCTCGCTGAGATTGTAAACAGCTGCAAGCGCCTGAATTTTAACGCGATCAGTATCGAATACACTGACCTGCATAGGCACTTTTTGCCGGTGTAATAACTGCCGAGCTTCCCACTCTTGAATCAGCTCAGCAAAGGCGTTGTGCGACATAATCATCCCTCCGAGGCACTTCAACCCAACTCTAGTCGGATAGACCAACCATACTCCGGAGATGGCTAGACAGCACTACCTCTCATCTGCTCAATGCTGCCTTTGGCACCATTGCACATTTACTAGGTCACTTAGACGATTAAAAACGGGGAAATAGCTGCCCATACTTGTTCAGGTCGCTCGACTTGCGGGTAATGACCAAGGCCAGGCAAGGCTTGAGTATTGGGCTGAGTGATCAGCTCGCGGTAACGCGCCACCATGTGCTCTCCAGAAATGGGGTCATCGGCGCCAACCACTACGCGCAATGGGCTCGCCGTATGTTGCAAGGCACCGACCCAGCGCGCTCGCTGCTGCTGGCGCTCGGCCATATAGCCAATGAGCTTCGGCATACGCAAATGCCCATCATTGTGCTTCAGCAAGGCCCACATATCGTTCACAGCCTCATCAGGCAGCTGATGGCAGCATGCCGCCTGCAAGCGCCCAATAAACACTTCTCGGCGCATCAGGCGTGCAACTAAAGGGCCTAATGGACTGGCCAAAAGCTTTTGCGTGAGTAGTGCGCGATGGGTTTCTGGAAATAGCCCGCCATTGAGCAAGCAAACGCGATCAATAACACCATGGCCGCTGCCATCGAGCTGACGCGCCAATAACTCCTGCGCCACCGTGTCGCCAATGTCATGAGCAAGAATATGGTAGTGCTCAACGCCTTCGGCACGCAGCAGCGCTTCTACTCGATCAGCTTGATCGAAGATGCTGTAGTGGTGTTTCTGAGGCTTGGCACTGAGGCCAAAGCCGAGAAAATCGAAGGTGTAGCAGCGAAAATGTGCCGTGAGCTGCGGCCATAGCGGCGCCCAGTCAACGCTAGCGGATGGAAAGCCATGTAACAGCAGCAAGGCTGGGCCGGTGCCGGCGATGTGAACAAAGTGGCGCTGGCCCTTAAGCTCGCGATAATCACCGCTACGCTCCCACGAGAGCAATTGGGCGGAGAACGACATAGGCCAGCTCCCGAGCTAGGCAAGGCCTGCTGAGTGCAGGCTATAAGCTAGCTCCTAAGATGTAGCGCTTAAAAGATAAATATCCACGCCAGCAGGCCACCGAGAATCAACCACTTCAGCACGTAATACAGCGTGCGGTTGGTCTTTTTCAGCGCCTTGGCACGCAAGCGCACTAAGTATAAATAGCTAAATGCTTTGTTGATGCCGCCAGTTTTATCGCTGTCGGTATTTGGCGAGCTAGCCGCCGTCATCACCGTGCGTGCAAACCAATTATTCAGCGCTTGCGCCCAACGCCGCGTCATCGGCCGCTCAATATCGCAGAGCAAAATAATACGATTTTCGTCAGTCATGTTTTCGGCGTAATGGATATAAGTTTCATCAAACATCACACCCTCGCCGTCGCGCCAGCTATAACGTTCGCCATCGACATCGATAAAGCAACGATCATCGTTGGGCGTAATCAGGCCTAAGTGATAACGCAAGGAGCCAGCAAACGGGTCGCGATGGCGCACTAGGCGACTGCCCGGTGGTAGCTCAGTAAACATTGCGGCTTTCACCGAATCTAGGCTGCGCACCAACGCCGTGGTTTTGGGGCACAGTTCTGCAGCGGATGGATGGCCGTCTTCATACCATTTCAAATAAAAGCGCTTCCAGCCGACCTTGAAAAAGGAGTTAAAACCGGCGTCGTTGTATTCAGCAGATGCCTTGATCAAGCCCTTCTCGCCCAAGGCTTTAGCTTCATCGCGAATCTCTTCCCAATGCTCAGCAAGCACCGCAACTTCAGGGAAATGGTCTTGCGACAAGTACGGCGTGGTCGGTACTTTAGACCACCAATACATGATGACGTTGATCGGTGCCATCAAAGTGGAGTGATCGAAAAACTGCCGCGAAAACTTGTGCTTCACCTTGCCGCGGCGCTGCACAAAAATGGCCGACGCAATGAATATCGCGAGAATTATCCACTTCATATTTGCTTACTCAATAGGTACGACTAGACGCCGCCATTTTACCTTGCAGGATGGCGTCAAAGCCACAACGTACTACCACATCAGGTCATCAGGAATCACATAGTCCGCATAGGGGTCATCATCCGCTACAGCCTGCGCTTGGCGCTCGACCTTCAACACCACACGAGCGCTATCACGCTGTGCAATTTTCTCTGCAATAGCTGTCGGCACTAAGGCAAATTCAATCGACGCCGCAGCGCCAATACGCACAATAGCAATCTGACCACGAGCCACTTGGTCGATCTGCGCAGGGCGCAGCCAAAGCTTGCGGATTTTGCTGCCGTCTGCAAACTGATAGGGCTGATCACCGCCGCTACGATCGATCTGATGCATTTCAATAAGCTGACGAATTTGCGCAACGATGGCTTTTTCAGCCTGAGTATCTTGCTGCGCTTTATTGGCAGCCTGATCACGCACTAATTGCTCAGCTCGCGCTTGCTTGACCAGCTCAGCCGCTGGCACTTCCTCATGTCGGCCTTTGGCGGCTTGACGCTTGGCGTGATCGGCCTGACGTGCACGCTTGGCATTGGCCAGCCCAGCCTGCATTAATTGGTCTTTCAAGGAGGCCATGTTTAAGTTCCCTGCTCAGCCAATATCGCCTCAATGCGACCAGATTGATAAAACGGCAGCAATTGGCGACGCACGATGCCATCGAGTAATTTCGCCTTATGCAATGCAGCAATAGCCGGTGGGGCAAAGCGTGAAAGCTCAGCGAAAATCATCTCGCGTGTTACGCCCACCTCGTCGAGTAAAAACTGCAGCGTGGCATCATGATATTTATCGAAAAAGCTATCGATGGCCACTTCCAGCAAGACCCCGTAATACGGCGTATGACGCAGTTCGCCGCGCCAGAACTCATAGCCGATAACAAAGATTTCTTCCAGGCTTGCCGCGCTCACATATTCGCGGAAACGACTGGCCGGCCAGTGCTTAATATCAGCCCAAACATCAAGCGCAATACGGCGCACAGTCTCGTCGCTAAGCTTGGCCTTAAGCGATTCTTCACTTGTGCGCAAAGTGGCTTGCGTGCTTTTACGCACATAGGCCTGCAAGCCTTCATCTAATGATTTTTCCAAACCCGGCGAGGCTTTACTCAGCACCGACTTACCCAAGCCCATCAGTGCCGAGGCTCCTGGGATGCCTTTAGCAGCAGCATTGCCTTGCGCCAAATAGCCTTTGATGCCGCGCGAAATAAGATCTGACGACATCTCCACCAATAAAGGGTTGCCCAAGACGGCGTGGATAAGTTTGTCGCGCAACTCATGCAGCTCAACGGCTTTGTTGATGATTTCGCGCGCTTGCTTGTCGGAGACAATGTCGCTGAGCTTGGTGTCATCGTGAATTGGATGCGCATGCAAGACGCGAGCGATATCACCGACCAACTCAGGAATGCCGCCCGACATCGGCATCTCAACGGCATAGGCACGTGCAGTGGCCAGAATTTGCTCTTTGCTAACCATCTGTGTGAGCTTGAGCTTCTTGGCATTGACTAAGTCAGCATCAAGCTCGGCAGACAGATGCTCTAGCAGGCCATCACCAGTGAGTAAGGCCATCGAATGCGAGACATGCGCCTCATATAGAGCAGCAACTACTGGGTGCGCGGGAGTTTTTTTCTTGGTCATGATGAGCGAGCCTTAAGTTTAGATTGCGTAGTTTGCTTTCAAATAAGACAAAATCGTTTCGGACTCGAAAAGCTCAGCGCCGGTATTAGGATCTTGCAGGAATGGCAGCTGCACACGGCCATGCTTTTGCATAAATTGCTCACGCTTGCCGCCAGCTTTTGGCACATAAGGACCAGGCTTCAGGCGCTGCACAGCTGGCCCAATTTCGGTCCAATGCTCTTTGCCCAGGTTATGCAGGCTATAGGGAATTTCCAGCTCACAGAGCAGTTCGCGCACTGGGCGAGAATATGGGCTGACCTCAAAGCTCCACAATGCCAGTGGCTTCTCTGGTGCTCGCGAAGGCTTTACGCGCATGCCCGCAGTCGCCCGCGTAGCGCTAGCCAATAGGCTACTCGCAGTATGTAGCGGCGTTTTTTTATAGGTAGCTGGCGCTGGGCGATTTGCGTAGGCGCGGAATAAATAATCAATGATCGCACCCGACTCATAAAGTACGGTGCCGGTGTTGGGGTCTTGCAGCAATGGAAACTGCAGCTTGCCACCAACTTCAATGGCCTGTGCGCGAAAGCGCGTGCCGTTTTTCGGGCATGGGCGAATATCTAAATCTAAGTGCAAGGCGGTCGCCGCTTCACGCACCATTCGGCAGTATGGGCAGTTCTCGATATCAAACAATACGGGGCGTTGCTCGGGCTGCTTAAAGAAGGCACGCCCAGCGCCACCGCGCCAACCAGCAGCTGTTGAGGCCAGAACTGAGCTTAAAATATTAAGTTGATGAGCGAATGACATGAGATAAATCTCGCAAACAAAAGAAGGCGATGACTTTGCCACAACGCCGCGTTGACGCCAAACGCATTCGCTCATGGCATTTAGGCCACTGCCAATGACCGAATAGTCGCTATAGTTCGCACATTATGTACGCGCTGCGGATACTCAAGCCGTTAGCTTGAACATTGCCCGCCGCTCAGGAGCCATTTATGCCACGCCCATCATTGCCCGAACGCCTTAGTCAGTCGCTACAGCAGCAACGCCACAAGCTAGCGAAACGCGCTGCGGTGTTGCGCCACGAAGGTAGTCGCGTATTGACCAATGCTAATGATCGCTTTCTGCGCACGCGCGAACTCACGCTATCGGGCCAAACGCCTTATGAAGTCTTGCACGACAATGGTTTGGTGAAGCTGCGTCATTATCTACCTCTCACCGAAACTGAGATTCAGCTCGGCGAAGGCATATTGGCGGTAAATCCGAAGCGCCACCGCGTGCCGGTAGTGTTAGTGCCACCACTCGCGGTGAACATGAACATTTATGATTTTTTCCCTGAGCGCAGCTTGGTCAAATTTCTGCTGGCCCATGGCTTCTCGGTGTATTTGATTGACTGGGGTCGGCCGACACTGCGCCATACCCACTACAACTTAGAGACCTATATTGCCGACTTTATGCCGGACTACTTAAGCCATATCCGTCGCCATGCTGGAGTCGAAGAGCTCAGCCTGCACGGCTGGAGCATTGGCGGCGTATTAGCATTGGGCTATGCCGCGCTCAGCAAAGACCCGAATATTCGCAACTTGGTTATTGTCGGCACACCAATCAATGGCCACGCTTCCGGCGCACTCGGAAAAATGTATCAGCGCCTCGCCAAACAAGCGGCCTGGGTGCGCAAACACACGGGCTTTCGTGTGCACAACCTCAGCCCTCGCCTGCTACACACACCGGGCTGGATCAACTCACTATCATTCAAAATGCTCAGCCCTGCCAATAGCCTACTGGGCTATTGGGAGCTGATCACACGTCTCGATGATCGCGAGTTCGTCGTCAATCACGCCACCAACGGCGCCTTTCTCGATGATATGGTGGCCTACCCCGGCGGTGTCATCCAAGACATGATGATTCGTATTTGGCTCGATAATGATCTGGCTGATGGCCGTATTCACCTTGGTAAGCATCAAATAGACTTTGCCGACATCAAGGCTTCTTTGCTGGCCTTTGCTGGCAAGCAAGACACTATGGTCACAGCCGATGCCATGCGTCCACTACCCGATTTAATCAGCAGCGATGACGCCACATTGGCGCTTATTTCCGGTGGCCATATGGGCATTTTAGCCGGCAGTAATACGCCAACAGAGGCGTGGCCACAGCTTGCCGACTGGCTTGCACCTCGCTCTCAATAATCAGAAACATTCGATTTTCTGATAGATTTAATCAGAATTACCCGATAGTTCTGATTAAGTTTGCGCCTTAAACTGGCCACTAAATCGGCGATACTTTATTATTCGCGCTCAACGCCTCAGCCCCGTCAAGAGATTTGATCATGTCTAACGTAGCCCAAGAAACCGTCCTAAGTGTTCATCATTGGAATGACACTTTGTTCAGCTTTACCACCACACGTGACCCCGGCCTACGCTTTCACAATGGCCACTTCGTCATGATCGGCTTAGAGACTGAAGGCAAGCCACTGATGCGCGCCTACTCAATTGTCAGCGCCAACTACGAAGAACATCTTGAGTTTTTCAGCATCAAAGTGCCCGATGGCCCATTGACCTCGCGCCTGCAGCATTTACAGCCAGGCGACACTCTGATGGTCAGCCGCAAGCCCACTGGCACGCTGATCATGGACAACCTTTTGCCCGGCAAAACGCTGTATATGTTGTCGACTGGCACCGGCTTAGCGCCATTCATGAGCATCATCAAAGACCCTGAGGTCTATGAGCGCTATGACCATGTCGTACTCTGCCACGGCGTGCGCGAAGTCAGCGAGCTGGCCTATGCCGACTTCATTTCCGAGCAGCTCCACGACAATGAGTTTTTTGGTGCCGAATCGCGCAAAAAATTGATTTACTACCCTACGGTTACGCGCGAAGAGTTTCGCAATCAAGGCCGTCTGACCAATCTCATCGAGTCCGGCAAGCTCTTTAGCGATATTGGCTTACCGCCATTAAACGCCGAAACTGACCGCGTGATGATGTGTGGCAGCCCGAGCATGCTGAAAGACTTAGTGGTGATGCTTGAAGAACGCGGCTTCACCGAATCGCGTCATGGCCAACAAGCGCACTACGTTATTGAGCGCGCATTTGTTGAGAAATAAGCTCAGCGCTTAAGCAGTAGCCCTACTTAGCGGGAAACAAAATGCCCGTCGTCAGTAAATAGGCGGCGGGCACGATC